>NZ_JBNCAB010000013.1:0-110539 GCF_049805555.1 Burkholderia sp. DN3021
CGCCGCTGCCCGCCAGCGGCGATGCCGCGCCGCCGCGCGGCCCGCGCGCCGTCAGCGAAGCGGGCGACTTCGCCGCGAGCGTCGAGGAACGCAAGTTCGTCTGCCTGTTCGACGACGGGCGTCTCCTGATTGCAGACGGCCACGAGATGAATCCGTTCGTGCTGTCGTATCGCGCGCGGCTTGACCGGATGGGCCGGCCGTACCGGCCGACGCCCGCGACGCTGATGCAGGTGCGCGAGGCGTACCGGCAGAACGCCGCGGGCGGCGGCGAGCGGCTCGATCACACGGTGATGCAGGTGCTCGCGAAGGAGCTGATCGGCCGCGCGTGCCGCGAGCGCGCATCGGACATCCATATCCGCGTGCGCCGCTTCAGCACCGAGGTCTACTTCCGGATCCACAACGAGCTCATGCGCGTGAACGAGCACACGCGCGAGCACGGCGAGCGGTTGCTCGCGACGCTGTACGGCGCGATGACGACCGTGTCGGACAACAGCTACCGGCCGAGCGAACGTCAGGACGCGAGCATTGGCGACCGCGACAAGCTGCCGGACGATCTGTACGGCGTGCGGATCGCGACGACGCCGACCAACGAAGGCAGCCTGATGGTGCTGCGGCTCCTGTACAACGATGCAGGCGACGCGACCGATCTCGCGGCGCTCGGCTTCGCGCCCGAGCACGTCGCGGCGTTCCGTGCGCTACGCGCACAGCCGCACGGGATGAACATCATCAGCGGCCCGACGGGTTCCGGCAAATCGACGACGCTGCAGCGGATGCTCGCCGCGCAGATCGACGAGTCGCGCGGCAGCCTGCACGTGATCACGGTCGAGGACCCGATCGAATATCCGATCGACGGCGCGGTACAGACGCCCGTCGCGAACGCGCCGACCGAGGACGCGCGCGCGCTCGCGTTCGCGGCGGCGATCACGAACGCGATGCGGCTCGATCCGGACACGATCATGATCGGCGAGGTCCGCGACCGCGCGTCCGGGCAGACGGCGCTGCGCGCGTCGATGACGGGCCACCAGGTGTGGACGACGGTGCACGCGAACAGCGCACTCGCAATCGCCGACCGCCTGATCGATCTCGGCCTGCACGCGCGGATGGTCACCGATCACACGGTGATCTCCGGGCTCATCAGCCAGCGTCTCGTGAAGCTGCTGTGTCCGCATTGCAAGCTGCGGCTCGTCGATCATCCGGACCGGATCGAGCCGGGCCTGTTTGCGCGGCTGCGGCTCGCGCTCGACAGCCGGATGCACGACGTGTGCATCGCAGGCGACGGCTGCGAGCACTGCCGCACGGTCGGCACGATCGGCCGCACCGTCGTCGCCGAAGTGATCCTGCCCGATGCGCGGCTGTTCGAATTCCTGCGCGACGGCGACAAGGTCGGCGCGCTCGAGTACTGGACCGGCACGCGCGGCGGGATGACGCTTGGCGAGCACGCGCTGCGCAAGGTCGCGGCGGGGCTCGTCGATCCGCGCGGCGTCGAGCGCGTCGTCGGCACGCTCGCGCCGGTTGCGGGCGAAGCGCGACAGCAACTGTCGCTCGTCGGATTCAGCTATGGCACTTGAGCTGAATCGCCGCTGGGCGAAGTTCTGCCTGAATGCCGACGAGCGGCTGCGCGTCTACCGGAAGATCGCGAAGATGCTCGGCAACGGGCTGCCGCTCCTCAAGGTGCTGGAGGAACTCGAATGGCGCGCGTCGCGCGAAGGGCGCAAGCCGCGCGAGCCGCTCGCGATCGTGCTGTCCGACTGGCGGCTCGCCGTGCAGAACGGCCGGATGCTGTCGGAGGCGATGGAGGCATGGGTACCCGCGACGGAGCAGATGATCGTCGCGGCGGGCGAGCAGGCGGGGCGCATCGAGGACGCGCTCGTATCGGTTGCCGACATCGTGCAGTCGAGCCGCAAGATCCGCCGCGCGGTCACGGGCGGCGTAGCGTATCCGGTCGGGCTCGTCGTGATGGTGATCGGCTATCTGTACCTGTTCGGCACGCACGTGATCCCGAAGTTCGCGCTGATCGCCGATCCGACGCACTGGCGCGGCGCCGCTCGCTCGCTGTACCTGATGTCGCTGTTCGTGCAGGGCTGGATGTTCGTCGTCGTCGCGGCGCTCGTCGCGGTGCTCGCCGCGCTCGCGTGGTCGCTGCCGCGCTGGCGTGGGCCGCTGCGCATCTATGCGGATCGCGTGCCGCCTTATTCGATCTACCGGCTCGTCACGGGCAGCGGCTTCCTGATCGCGTTCTCGGCGCTGCAGGCGTCGGGCGTCACGGTCGAGAGGGCGCTGCTCAAGATCGGCGCGGTCGCGGAGCCGTGGCTGCGCGAGCGGATCGACGACACGCTGGTCGGCGTGAAGTCGGGCCTCAACGCCGGCGAGGCGCTGCTCAACGCCGGTTATCAGTTTCCGTCGCGCGAGATCGTCGAGGATTTGTGCATCTACGCCGAATACGGCGGCTTCGACGCGGCACTCAAGATGCTCGCCGATGAATGGCTCGAAGAGGGCGTCGCGCGGATTACCGCGCAGATGCGCGTGCTGAACGGCGTCGCGATCGTCGCGCTCGCGATGGTGATCGGCTGGCTCGTGACGGGCTTCTTCGGCATCCAGCAGGAAATCGCCACGATGACGCGCGCGATGCATTGACGTCGCGCATTTTCAATTCAGGAGAACACACTATGAAACCACTCGCCAACCCTCCCGCCTATCGACATGCACCGGCGTTCTGCCGGAGGCACCGCAAGGAGCGCGGTGCGTCGCTGCTCGAGAGCATCGCGTATCTGGGCGTCGCAGCGATCGTGATCGTCGGCGCGATCGCGCTGCTCGGGTCGGCGTTCTCGAGCGCGAATACGAATCGGCTGACTGAGGATCTGAATGCGATTCAGACGGGCACAAAAAAGCTTTACATGGGGCAGGTGAACAACTATGGCTCGGATTCGATGAACGCGAATTTGAGTGCGGCGAAGGTGTTTCCGGGGACGCTGACACCGGACGGCAACGGCGGTGTTTCGAATACGTGGGGAGGGACTGTGACCGTGACCGGTGCGAACCAGACTTTCACAGTCACTTACACGCAGGTGCCGAGAGAAGTCTGCGTCAACACGTTGACGGCCGGCGGAAACTGGAAATCGGCGAAGATTGGCCAAAAGTCCGTCGATTATCCAGTCTCGCCGAGCGACGCGACGGGCGCTTGCACCGATGACGCCACCATTATCTGGACGTCGAACTGACGCCACCAGACTCATTCGTCATCACCCACTTCACTTATGTACGCCCTCGCCGCCGCACTGGCCTTCGCATCGATCGCCGCTGTCTATGCGACGCTGCAAGACCCGTCCGCCATTCCCGCGCTGCAACCGGCGCGCACCGCGCAGGCGCTCGCCGAAAACCTCGCCATCTACCGGCAGGCGACGCTCGACTACGCGCGCGTGCATCCCGGCACGCGCGGCGCGGTGCCGAATACGCGGCTGCCGTTTCCGACGTGGTATCCGGGCGCGAACCCGCTATGGCGCAACTACGTCATGGACGGCACCGTTGTCGCGTATGCGTCGGCGGCGCCGTCCGTCAATATCACCGGCGAAATCACGACGCTCGCCGACGGTTCGCTGTTCGCGGGCGTCGCGTATCGCAATGCGGTCGTGCGCCCCGGCAACGCGAATCCGAACGCGCCGGTGAGCGGCGTGCCGCTGCCAGCCGGGTTGAAGATTGCGAACGGCATGCCGGTCTGGATGGGGCAAGCGTACTGATGCATTTCAAGTCTTCCCGTCGCCGCGCGCGCGGCATCGCGCTGATCGAGGTGCTCGGCGCGCTGGCGATCGCTGCAGTGATGCTCGCCGGCATCGCGATGATGATGGATTCGTCGCTGGACGACGTGCGTGCGGAGCAGGCCGCGCAATACCAGGCGCAGGTGACGGCCGCCGCCACGCGGGCGTTGAAGCGCGATTACGATACCTGGCTGCAGCGCGCGAACAAGCAAACGCCCATCGTGATGAAGCTTGCCGATCTGCAGGCGACGAATGATCTGCCTGCAGCACTTCGGCCAACGAATGCATACGGCCAGAACACGTGCGTACTCGTCAAGCGGAGCGCGCTCGGCACCGGGCTCGACGCGCTGGTCGTGACGACCGGCGGCGAGACGATCGGCGACAAGGAACTCGGGCTCGTCGCCGCGAGTGCGGGGCCGGGCGGCGGTTCGATCAGCAGGGCGTTTCCGAATGAAGTGCGCGGCGCATTCGACGCGTGGCGGATGCCGCTCGGCACGTTTCTCGGCGGCAGCTCGCCAACCTGCGGTCCGAACGGCGCCACGCCGCCGAATGTGGGACACCTCGCGAACGAGATCTTCTTCAACGGCCCGGGCCAGCAGATCAACAGCGATTACCTGTACCGCGTTGGCGTCGGCGGCCATCCGGAGGCGAACGCGATGCAGGTGCCGATCTGGCTCACGCACACGTTCACGGACGGCAACCCCGACGCGGCGAACTGCGGAACGGCCGGCAACTTCACGAACGGCAAGCTTGGCGCGGACGCACTCGGCAATCTGCTGAGCTGCAAGAGTGGCGTGTGGCGCGGCGCGGGCGGTCACTGGAAGGATCCTGTCAAAAGGACCAACGATCTGCCCACCGATGCATCGAACGAAGTCGGCGACGTGCGCCTCACGCTCGACACATTCCGCGCCTATGCGTGGACGGGCGCCGCCTGGCAGGCACTCGCGGTCGATCAGAACGACAACCTGATCGTGCCCGGTGTCGTCTCCGCGAACCAGTACGAGATTACCGGGCGCGTCGTCGTCAACACGCCGTGCGCGCCCGGTAACGATCGTCCAACTGCCGGCCTCATATCGATGGGCCAGGACGGACAAGTGTTGTCATGCCAGGACGGCAAGTGGCTGCCGCAGTCAGGGATCAAGATCGGCGGCACCGAAACGGCATGCGCGATCCTGATGGAGACGCCTGGCGCGAGTGATTTTTCGTGCGGGTTCACCTACCGTGGCGGGTATCCGAATCCGCCGCTCATCACCTACGAACGGGACGGCACGTACACGTACACGATCGACCGGCCGGTGAAGCTCGACAACAACGGGCTGATCGCGGTGAGCGCATACATGCACATGAGCTATGCGACCTGCGACCTGAAGGGACGGGAAGGGCAGATGCGCCTGGTCGTCGAAGTCATCGACCGTCAGGGCGACAAGGTGATCGCGCACAACGAGGCGCAGTCGCCGAAATTGCGCGAAGACGCCGCGACGATCAACGTCACGCTGAACGTGGCCGCCGAGCCGCGCAGCGGATACACGGTCAGGCTTTCGAGCAAATGGGCGACGTACGACAGCTACGCGAAGACGCCGTGGACGTCCTCTTATTGCGGCGGCGGCCAGACCTTCCTCCAGACGCCGCTCGCAACCGGCTGGACCATCAATTCGTTCTATTGAACGGACCTTCGCCGCGCGCGGCCGCCGCCGCGGCCGGATGCGGTTAACTGCACGGGTCTCCCATTCGCGGCGCGCGCCTGTCCGACCGACGGCCGCGCGTCCTCACCGGACGGACCCATGAAGGCCAAGATTTCCATTTTGCTGTCCCTGATGTGCTCGCTTGCGAGCCTTTCCGTCGATGCCGCGCCGATCCGCTGGCGCAGCACCGAAATCCAGTACGCGGCGGAAGGCAAGGACGTGAAGGACGTCCTGCGCGACCTCTCCGCGAGCCAGAACATCGCGGCGAACGTCGCGCCCGGCGTGAGCGGCGCCGTCAGCGGCAAGATGAAGATGTCGCCTCAGCGCTTCCTCGACACGCTCTCCGCGTCGTTCGGCTTCGTCTGGTACTACGACGGCACCGTGCTGTACGTGACGCCCGCGAGCGACATGAAGAGCACGCTCGTCAAGCTCGATCACGCGAACATGGGCGACCTGCGGGACCTGCTCGAGCAGATGAAGGTCGCCGATCCGCGCTATCCGGTCACCTACAACGCGCAGCAGCGCACCGCGCTCGTCGCGGGGCCGCCGCGCTACGTCGAGCTCGTGACGAGCGTCGCCGCGCGGCTCGACGAGAATTCCGCGCGCACGGGCGGCACGACGATCCGCGTGTTCTCGCTGAAGCACGCGTGGGCCGCCGACCGCGACGTCAACGTCGACGGCACGACGGTGACGATGCCGGGCGTCGCGTCGCTGCTGAACCGGATGTATCACCCGGGCGACGGCAAGCGCGCGTCGCAGACGACCGTCGGCAAGCCGATCAGCCGCGCTGCACCGATGACGGATCTCGGCGGCGGGCGCGGCGGCGTGCCGCAATTGCCGCCGCTGCCGCCGTACATGCAGGGCGCGCAGTCGGGCGATGGCGCGGGCATGCCGGCCGGCGGCCTCGGCGGTCAGGGCGGCGATCCGCGTCCGAGCGGCATGGTTGCCGCCGCGATCGCCAATCCGGGCGCGGCGCGCGTGTCGGGCGCCGGCTGGCCCGACGCGAGCGGCGGTGCGAACGGCGTACCGGTGGGCGCGAGCGATTCGACCGACCTGCCGGTGATCCAGGCCGATCCGCGCACGAACTCGATTCTCGTGCGCGACGTGCCGGAACACATGGCGCAGTATCCGGACCTGATCGCGCTCCTCGACGTGAAGCCGCGCTTGATCGAGATCGAGGCGCGCATCATCCAGATCGACGAAGGCGCGCTCAAGCAGCTCGGCGTCGACTGGCGCGCGCACAACAGCCATATCGATCTGCAGACGGGCACGGGGCTCACGTCGCAGAACTCGTATGCGAACGGTTCGCTGAATCCGACATTCGGTTCGATCACGCTGCCTGGCAACGATTCGGTTGGCCTGCCGGCGAGCCCGCTCGGTTTGTCGCTGACGGCCGTGCTCGGCGACGCGGGCCGCTATCTGCTCGCGCGGATCAACGCGCTCGAATCGTCGAACCAGGCGCGCACCGACGCGAGCCCGAAAGTCACGACGCTCGACAACGTCGAAGCGGTGATGGACAACAAGAAGCAGTTCTTCGTGCGCGTCGCGGGCTACACGTCGGCCGACCTGTACAGCATCTCGACGGGCGTGTCGCTGCGCGTGCTGCCGATGGTCGTCGAGGAGGGCGGGCGCACGCAGATCAAGCTCGACGTGCGGATCGTCGACGGCGAGCTGTCGCAGCAAACGGTCGACAACATTCCGGTGATCGTATCGAACGAGATCAGCACGCAGGCGTTCATCGAGCAGGGGCAGGCGTTGCTGATCGCCGGCTACAAGGTGGATGCGCGCTCGAGCACGCAATCGGGCATACCGGTGCTGTCGAAGCTGCCGCTCGTCGGCGCGCTGTTCCGCTCGACCGACAGGCAGGACGGCCATAGTGAGCGGCTCTTTCTCGTGACGCCGCGTGTGATCGAGCCTTGAACGGGCGGCGGCCGGCTGCTTCGTGGCGGTCGGCGAGCGTGCGCGTGGGCGGGGTGCCGGCGCGCAATGCGTTCACCGGTCGATCTGCCGGACCGTCAGGCCCAGCCGTTCGGCCGCGCGGCCAGGCTTCAGGCCCAAATCCACTACAGCCTGGATTACCTTCAGACGGTCGAGTTCTCGCATGTTCAATGTCACCAGTGCTGTTCGGTGCATCGCAGGCTCCATGATCTGACGGGGAGCCGGCAAGCTTACCGAGGTCCAAACACGACATTTCTAAAAAGCTACTACACCATGAAAGTTCGATAATTCACGTTATGTAAAATAAGATGTGCGCGTTACGATTGCTCGTCACGTCTCGAGATTCCTCGACTGATGCATGGTTTTGCTTGAAGCGAGCCAATCGTCGTGGATCACTCGTCCCGATGATCACCTTCTGTGCCTGGGCTTACATCGATTCGGGCGTTGAGGAAGGCGGCGAAACTTGGCATCCGAAAAACTTTAGGTCTGATCAAGCACTCGTAAGATCCGACCTTGCAAGCGGACGCCCAAATTGTCCAGCCTCTGATGCAGTTTGATCGATTAGATACCATCCGACCTGGGCCACGCGTGCTTGGTCTTCTGGGTTGAGTAGATCCGTCATGTCCATCAAGCAGTCGAACTCATCATCTCCAAAATTATCAACACTTTCTGATGGGGGGGCATTGGCCTCATTGCAACTGTAATTTGCAGCAATTCCGATCGATAAGTATGATGCAATCATTGCGTTTCGCTCTGCGGTATTTTCTACATAAAGCGTTGATCGATATGGCAAACATATATCCCCATCGATGTAATTGCAGATCGTCTCCGAGTCCACCATTTTGCCCTCTACCCACGCCCACCCTATTTCGATGCCGTTTTTCGCAAGAAGGCGATCCTCCTCTGAAATTTTAGAGTTTTTCAAAAAAACCTCTGCTATTAGAAGGCATAAAGCGGCCTCTGCTCTCGAAGAAAGATCGCGGGTCATATCTGTTCTCCTAGCTTAAAATCTTCCCGCCCAAGACGGTGATTGTTTTTCCTGGGTGTCCGTCTGTTTCGAATATAAATTTCACATTCGGAACCTTTTGACTCAACTGCTTTACCACACCTACATTCTTTCCGGAAGACCGAAGATCAAGCAAGCATATGCTGCAACAGCCTACTGGAGATGCATTCATAAGAAGTCTCGCGGTTCCGATAGGGTCGTGAAAAATTCCGTTTTTATCTTCAGTATATCCGACTTCTTTTAGAGCGGCAATGAATTGATTCCCAAACTCCTCTTCTGCATGCTCCTTAAATGGGTGGCTGTAAGGTGAGTGGATGGGGCCAGGCGTCGTCGTCATGCCGAGTGCACGGCGAACTCGAGGTGACCAAACTTCAAATACCCAACGCTGCAAGCCAGGCACATCTGAAATTGCCTCAAAACCCGGTACGTCAGATACTCCTACGCCTGCAGTCCTTATTTCCTTGTTTATTTTGCGCTTGAGTCTGTCTCTCAGTGCCTGGAGACCACGCTCCAGATCGACAGGTGGTTTAGTCTTTGGGGTTTCGGCCTCGGGATCAGGGATTGAGTCGTGTGTTCCACAGGACTCCTTCAAACCCAGTACGTCGACCACTACCACAGGGTTCGTTGGATATGCGTAGAGATTGATTCCGCCTGATTGGCCGATGGGATCCGATTGCAAGTAACGACCGAACTCAGGACAGTATGAGCGAAATCGGTTGTAGTGCAATCCCGTCACGGCGTCGAAATAGTGGCCAGGAAACCGAAGGTTGTAATCGACCGAATTTCCTTCGGCCACCTGCACCTTTCCGTATGGATCGATGTCTGCCGCAACCCAAGCCACAGATCCCGAGCAGTCTTCGATCCATTGCGGTAGCCCCACCTGGTTGGAGCAAACAAGGTACGCTAAGCCCTCGTCGGGAGGTGCATCGGCCGATGGATAGTCGATGAAGAGAAACGGTACGAGAGACGATTCGTTCGGATAGATGTAGAGTCGCAACGATCCATTGATTCCGAGTTCGGCGGCAAGCCTGTCGCCATCCCAGTAGTAATTTGTTTTCTTCCCGTCATATTCTTGACGAATACGCCGACACAAACCATCATAGCTCGCTGTCCATTCTTCAGACCGATCGCTCCAGCTAACCTTCGTTAGAAGGTCCTTACTGTTGTATTTGTACGTAGTGCGAATACCACTAATGCTAGTGAATTCAGTGAGATGATTTCGTCTGCTATAGCGAAAAGTACCTACGGACGAACTGGCCAGTCTGTTCCCTTCGCAGTAACGCATCCATGGTACTGCCGGCGTCGATAACAAGTTGCCGCCGCGGTCGTATTCGTACTTCCTTACAGGCCAGTCGTTGTGGTATTCCCCAATCAGCCGGTGAGCTGCATCGTACTGATATTCCTTCGTGTCACCAATATCGCTTATAACTCTGCGTAACTCCCCGGTAGCACTATATTTGTATCGAACACAGCGAGCCTGCTCTTCACGTTGCCGGATCCATACGATTTGTCCAATGCATCGTTTCGCGCCGTCGAAACCACTTAGGATGGTCGTGCCGTTTGCGGCTTCGAGCAGCACTTTTTTATCCGCACTCCATTGCAATCGGTGGCAGTGCCCTTCTGGTGTATGAATTCTTACTTCACTGGGACTAACGGTTTCGTAGCGCACGGTAAAGCGCCCGAAGTAAGTCGTGCGTGTTAGGTGCTCACCTGAAAATGCATGCTCCACACCTAAGCCGGATCGCTTATCGCTAGTGCGTCGATTCGTGAGGTCATACGTTAATGTGACATCATCCGTTTCGGTTGAGGCCCTGATCGTATTTCCTCGTGTGTCGTAGTCGTAGGTATGAGTCTCCCCGCTGGCGAGTATTCTCCGGCGGTACAGGCCATTGTTTCCGGCCTCGTATCTGATCAATAGGTTGCCAGTGCCATCGCGTTTTTCGGTCAACAGGTTTGCTGCGTCATAGGTGTATGTTTCACGCACGACACCGTGACGTACGACGCTTGTGATTCGCCCCTTATGATCGTACGCGTACAGACTTTCGTTTCCATTGGGATCAACGATTGCCTCAATCTGTTCCTTGGATGTGTAGCGATGACGAGTTACATTGCCTAAGGGATCCGTCTCAGCCACTGGGATGTTCCACGATGCAATTTCGTAGCTGTAGTCATGTCCATCTCCATCTCGCCAAGCTATAACATTTCCCACTGCATCGCGATGGAAGAGTTCCGTGTGACCGTCTTTCCCCGTGCGTTCGACGATTCGCCCGGCAGCATCGCGCTTTTCGACAGGTCCGGCCGTCGTCGTGACGACATGGCCAAACACTGTCGCCGCGACAGTCTCAATTTGAGGGGGAAGCAATATTTCACTGACTGCGCCTGGTAAATCGATTTCTCCCCAGAGCAAGTCCATAGGCGCGCCAGGCACGGTATGAAGAGGTCGGTCTGGCAGAATCGGTGTCACGTCTTTTATCGGCCAGAGGTTGCCCCATCTGTCCATGCGCCCAGTGTTACGCCCACTTCCGTCGTAGAGCCACCGGATGATTCGCGCGCTCGAATCTATTTCGCTCTCTATGCGTCCATCCGCGCCAAGCACGTATTCTGCGGCGTCGCCAAAAGGATCGACAACGCGGGTAATCGTTCGTGCCTCGTTGTAAAGCACGGTCCATTTGCCTGAATCGGCTTCGGTGACGATCGTCCGTCCCGGGTAGTACTGGAGTTGTATGTGCCATAGGCCGTCCTGTCCCCGGCTTTCTACGCAGCGCCCTTCTGAGTCATAGCGGTAGAAGAACGAATAGTCGTTCGCATTGGCAAGTTGCACCATGCGCCGCTGGACATCGTATTTACAGGCCGATAACGCGTCGAGCGCATTGCGATGGCCTATTAGGCAACCCTTCAAATCGTATTCATACCGAGAGATCGGGGCATCGCGCCCGTCTACGTTCGTCAGTACAACCTCGACGATTCGCCCAAACTGGTCGTACCGCAGCGCGATCAAACGGCGAATCTGACCACTTCGATCGAACTGCGTGATCTTTCCGATGCGGTCGTTGGGATGCCAATGCAGACGGCTGCGTATGCCGTTACGCATGTGGCTAACGCAACGAGCTATCGAATTGGATCTTTCGTCACGCTCGAATTCAGCGTCGCCTTCGACGCCATGGTGTACGATGAATTGCAGACTGTTCTGCTGCCCGAGTACGTAGCCCTGACAAGATCCACCGTAAGTGCCATCCTCGAGCCTGGGGAACGTGTACTCCGTACCTCGTGGATCGATATACACTGCGCGTGTCCGGAGCAACTGCAACTCATGCTGCCATGTATGCCGGAATCCATACCCCATCACTCCGTCGCGGTCGTGCCAACCACTGCTGTAATGACGCCCCCACCGGAATGGCACTACGTCATCGGTTTCGTAGTCCGTGAAATCGTTCTCGACCTCTCCAGTGACCGCGCTAACCGGCTCACCAAACATCTCACAGGCCAGTTTCTGCGCCCACTTCGGCAACTTCGGCCTTACCTTCTTCCCGATCCCATGCTTCGCCCCATGCCACATCATCTGCGAGTCCGGCATCGGAAACCCGCCGATCAGCACCGACGGATCACCCACGAGCAGCGTGCCCATACTCGGCTCGATACCCGGATCCTTGCCCATCAGATTGCTGAGCATCATGAACGCGAGATCCGCAGCCGTCTGCGCGGCCATCATCGCCGCCGCGGCGATCTCCCCTTGCGATACGTCATCGGCAGCAGTCGCCACCCCTGACGCCGGCCCGAGCGCCGCATTACCAGCTCGCCACGCCTTCCCCGCCCGCCCCAACAATTTGGCTCGCCCCGTCACCTGCGCCGCCTCACTCGCCACCTCCTCGCTTTTCTCTGCGGCGCTCGCCGCTTCGCCGCCAGACTTCCCCACATGCCCCATCGGATTGCAATGCCGTGTGATGTCGACACCCATGCGCGCGGCACGCATCCCGCCGATGAACGTATTGCTCGAACCCGTCTGAATATCGAAGTAAGGCGTCAACCCGCCACAAGTAGGAGCGATGCCGATGTCGAGTACGCGAGCCGCCGGAATCCCGCCGATCAACACGCTCAAACATCCGCTGCCGATCGTCGCGCCGACACTCGGCAGCGGAAAGCCATTGCTCGGCGGATGACTATGCGCATGGGGCGTGCCGAGATGAGGAACGCCGATGGTGGCCGCCGGCATCCCGGGCATCTTGTCGAGCAGCGGGATCTGCGCAATGCCGGTGTTGAGCAACTGAGACGGCATGCTCTGCAGCGACGCAAGTGAATTGACGGCCTCGCTGACGTGATGAACCACGCTGCCGTCCGACGAGAATGTCTGCTTGAACGGATCGAAAGTCGACTTGACCGTACCGAGCAGCGAATCGCACGCGGTGTCCGACTTCGATTCCGATTGCGCTGGATGGCTTTCGGCGGGCTCGGATGCGCGTGTCAAACGGTTTGCCGTTTCACTCATTGGCGCGCCCGTTCATATCCGGCCATCGGAGCATGTGTGATCGGCAGTGCGTCTCTACGCAGGCGAGCCATGTAGAGCGGGTCCTTTTCCAGCTCATACGCCCTCGCCTCGGTTTTCAGGCCGGCGTTTCCGTAAAGCGACACGAGCCGATCGAGAATGCTGATGCGTTGTCGTTCGCAGCCAAATTGCTCGCACAGCCCCTTCGCTGCAATCCAGCTTTTCGCGGCTTCCGCCGCCTTGCCGCACGCCAGCAGTGCGACACCGCCCTTCTCCATCGCCTCGATCTTCGTATGCACGAGCACCAGCCTGCCAGCCGCGCCGCTCGCGAGATCGAAATACACCGCCGCCTTCGCATGGTCACCGAGCGCGTTGCAGCAGCTACCCGTCGCCATCAGCGCATTGAGCACGACCAGCAGATTGCGGCCATCGAGCGCCGCCGGCAGAGCGCGCACGTACCAGTCCTTTGCATCCCGCGGCGACCCGTGGCGCAATGCCACATCGCCCAGGCCATGCAACGCGACTGCGCAACCCGTGGAATCCTTCCGCTCCGCATGAAACGCAAAGAGCGCGTAGTACTTGCGCTGCGCGTCGGGCAGCCTGCCGTGCGCAAGGTCGATTCCGGCGATCTGCATCAAGGCCCCCATGCGTTGCTCGATCGGATGCGCCGCATCGTTTGCGATGTCGACCAGATTGCGGGTCGACTTTTCCGACGAGAAATCGACCGGAAGAATCAACACATGCTCTGCTTTTTTCTCGCGAGCGAGCGGAATCAGGCAGGGCTGCTTCCGGTCATCGCGGATGCAGAACCGATGCCCTTCCATCCAGTCTTCAAAGCCGTTCAGTGCCAGGCATTGCAGAACGATCTTTGCGAAGCCGCCGAAGTCACCCATCGGCGAAGGCAACCATGCCCAAACGACTTTCACACCCTCCGGAACCAGCGTACGCGTATGAGCGACGGCGTCACGCAACCGTTGCGCAGGCGCGCGCCTCGGATCGGTACACGTCAGCGGCAACGGCGGCCAGCGTTCTTCACCACGCGCGACGCGCGCCGTGCTTTCATCGTCGATCTGACGAGCAAGCACCTCCATGCACGTCTGCAGATACGCGTCGGCCGAGTCGCAGGGAAACGGAAAGATCAGGAAAATCGCATCGCCAACACGTTCGTCGAGCGATTGCATCATTTTCAGAACCGGCACGAGGTCGTTGTCGGTTGCTTCGAGCAACAGCGTCGGATCGTCGGGCTGATCGATGAACGCTTCGATCGACGATTCGATGGCAGAGAATTCACGATGCATGACGTCGGTCCGCCTTCTCAGTTCAGACGAACGTACCGGCTGCGCACGACGGTGTCCGCTTCGGTCCGGATGTCGACACCACCTCGCCCGCCTTCCAGTTCGAGCGTCTGCGCGCTCAACCGCAACTTGCCGGCGACTTCGATGTTCACGTTCCGGTTCAGCAGCGTCACAACAGGTCCGTCAGGCGATGCACGCACCTGCAGTAGCGGGCAGCCCGACGCATCCGCTATCTGAACGCACTTGTCGGCTTCAAGCGAAAGCGCCATCGCGGGTTCGACAACCGGCTCGGCCGGTTCACCGTGCCCTTTCCGCGTCAGCAGCCCGGCGATCAGGTACTCGGGCCAGTTCGCTGGCGATTGCAGCAGCACGCGATCGCCAATGCGCGGCTTCACGCCGTCCACGCATTCGAGCCAGCGTTCGCACGTGGTGTCATCCTGCAATGTCCACTTCACGCGAATGAGTCCCATCGCGTCGGGATGGTGCGTATCGGTCACTTCGCCGATCAACGTCGATGATTCGCGGCGTTCGTCTGGCGGCGTGCGATCCGGCGTTGCATCATTGGCAAACAACCGGCGCAACGCCTCGACCGTTTCCGCTTCGAGAACTTCGTCGACCATCATCTGATCCGATTCGTTTTCCATCGAATGTCTCCCATGCTTCGAATGCAACCAGGCAACCAACAGGCGCCGGTCGAAGTCAATTGATGTGGGCAATCGTTCCCTGGATCGTCACGCCCGAACCGTCGAGCGTGATGGAGCCGCCACCGGTCGCCAGGACGATCTTCGTCGCATTGACATTGACGGTGCAGCTACTCTTGCCGTTGTCGATGTTGACCGTCGGCGCCTGAAGATTGGCTGTCGACTTGCCGGAAAGATTGAGATCGTTCTCGCCGTAAATCGTCACGCCCGGTGCATAGCCTGCAATGTTGACGCCCTTGCCGTATCCGGCGATGACCACACCGCCATCCTGGCCGCTGATCCCGACACCGGTATCGCTCGCGGTTCCGCCGATGGAGACGCCGATGTTGTTCTTGTTGATCGACACACCGCTTTTTCCTGCACCCATGTCGATGTATTTGCCGGCTGCCAATGAAGCGACTTTGTTAACGTCCACGGAATGGTCTCCGGCATTGACCTTTGTCACATACGACCCGGTACCGACGACATGCGTGCTGTCTCCCTTCACGAAAACGTCATGCGTGCCGGTTATCACCGCGAGGCTATGATTACCTTTCGCGACGGTATGCGAACTGTCGCCCTCGACGGATACGCTGCGATTCCCCCCCACCCCATGCGTCTCATCCACCCCGATCTGCGCGACCCGGTTCTTGCCGATATTCACCGTCTCGTTCTGCCCGACACTCCGTTGCCGGTTGTTCTTCACCTGCATCGTTTCGTCGTTGCCGACCGTATGCGTATGGTTGTTCCCGACGGAAAGCGTGTGATCGGCCTCCGTCTCCGCATCGAAATTCCGTTCCGCGTGCATCCAGAGTTGCTCCGCGCCCTTCTTGTCCTCGAACCGGAACGCATTCGCATGCTCGGTCGTCCCGCCCGGCGACGACCGCGACAGCAGCCCGCTCTGCGTCGCACTCCCCGGCAGCCCCCACGGCGGCATCTTCTCGCCGTTATAAACGCGTCCCGTCACGATCGGCTCATCCGGATCGCCGTTCAGGAAATCCACCACGACCTCATCGCCCACACGCGGAATCTGCACGCCTCCGAACCCGCCACCGGCCCACGGGCTCGACACACGCACCCAGCACGACGAATCCTGATTGCTCTGCCCATACCTGTCCCAGCGGAACTGCAACTTCACGCGCCCATACTGATCGGTCCAGATTTCCTCACCCGGCGGCCCGACGACAGTCGCCGTCTGCGGCCCGTTGGTGCGCGGCCGCGGCGTCTCACGCGGCGACCGGTAAGGCAGACTCGACGGCTGCACGAGCATCATCGTCTGATGCACCACAGCCTCCGCACCCTGATCGCTCGCATAAGCGTTCTCCTGAAAACGGTACTGACACCGCACGATCAGGTACTCGCGGTTCTGATCGGCCCGCGGGCAATGCGCGAGCGTGAACAGATACCCCGGCGCGGCACCGCGCACATCCGTATCGGCACTCGCACGCTCGTGCTCGGCCTGCTGCTCCTCGAGCCTTACGCGGCTGTAATGCGCGCCCGGCGCATCGTCGCGATAGCCGCCCGGCCATTCGAACGACGCGAAGCCGTCGTGATCATGCCCGCGCGGATCGACCTTCTGCGCCGAAAGATCGGCGCGCGGCTTCGTATAGTCGTAGTCGCTGGTCTGGTGCTTGCCGACGCTCACCTCCTGCGCAGGCAGCCAGCCGTCGATGTGCTCTTCGTCGGCGATCGCGGTGCGGTCGCGCGCGATGTACGGAATCGTCTCGTAGCCGGGCAGCGCCGTGTGCGACGACATCGCGTCGCTCAGCGTCAGCGTATGCGTGTCCTCGGCATGCCGGAACCAGTAATAGATGCCCTCGAACTCCATCAGCCGCGACACGAACGCGGCATCGGTCTCGTTGTACTGCACGCAGTACTCGCGCGGCACATACGATTCGGCGAGGTGGTTCTCGATCGGAAAGCCGTACGTCGACAGCACCTCCTGCACGATCTCGGGCACGGTCTTGTTCTGGAAGATCCGGCAATCGGAGCGGCGCGTCGCGAGCCACAGCCACGGGCGCACGACCAGCTCGTAGCCGTAGTACCGCTCGGCACGCCGGCCGGAAAGCGATGCGCGCGCAACGATGCCGTTCAGGTAGCGCGTCGACTGGTCCTGCTGTTCGATCCGGACGGTCACCGGCTTGCCGAGCATGTCCTTCAGCGACAGGCTGTGACTGTCCGCAAGCGCCTCGATCCGGAATTCGAACAGCCGGCCGAGTTCGTCGCTGCCGTCGAGCGTGTGGAATTTCAGGTCGTCGCCGTGCGGGCTGTCGAGGGTGAATACGCGATTCACGTCGTTGCCTCCTCGTCGAACCGGTAAGCGAATTCCCCATCGGCCGCGCTCACTTCGATCGACGACAGCGCGCGGCCTTCGAGCGTGGCCTGCAGGATCGCGCGGCTGATGCGCGGCATCACGGTGTGCGTGAGGATCGCGTCGACCATCCGGCCGCCGGATTCGATCGTCCTGCAGCGCTCGACGATCAGCGCGGTCGCCGCGTCGGTGCAGCGCAGCCGGATGCCGTGATGCGCGTCGATCCGCTTCTCGATCCGCCGCAACTGCAACGCGACGATCCGCGCGAGCGTCGCATCGGTGAGCGGGTAATACGGCACGACGGTCAGCCGACCGAGCAGCGCGGCCGGGAACACGTCGAGCAGCGGCGCGCGCAGCGCATCGGCAAGCGTCTGCGTGTCGGGCAGGTGCTCGGAGTCGCGGCAGAGCTGCATCACGCGATCGGCGCCGACGTTCGACGTCAGCAGGATCACGGTGTGCCGGAAATCGATGTCGCGCCCCTCGCCGTCCTCCATCCAGCCCTTGTCGAACACCTGGAAGAAAATCTCGTGCACGTCGCGGTGCGCCTTCTCGATCTCGTCGAGCAGCACGACGCTGTACGGCCGGCGGCGCACGGCTTCGGTGAGTACGCCGCCCTGCCCGTAGCCGACATAACCGGGCGGCGCGCCCTTCAGCGTCGATACGGTATGCGCTTCCTGGAACTCGCTCATGTTGATCGTGATCGCGTTGTGCTCGCCGCCGTACAGCGTGTCGGCCAGCGCGAGCGCGGTCTCGGTCTTGCCGACGCCGGACGGGCCGCACAGCAGGAACACGCCGTGCGGTTTCGTCGGGTCATCGAGCTTCGCGCGAGCGGTCTGGATCCGCTGCGCGATCAGTTCGACCGCATGCCGCTGGCCGACGACGCGTTCGCCGAGCGTATCGGCTAGCTTCAGCACGGCCTGCGTCTCGTCGCGCACCATCCGGCCGAGCGGAATGCCGGTCCAGTCGGCGACTACGGCCGCCACCGCGTGCGTGTCGACGGCGGGCAGCACGAGCGGCGCATCGCCCTGCACGTCGGCCAGCGCCTGTTGCGCGGTCGCGAGGTGCGCCTGGATTTCGGCGCGCGTGGCGGCATCGAGTTCGCGCGACGGATCGTCGTCGAGCAACGCGGCGCGTGATTCGACGATCGCCGCCAATGCGTTGCGTTCGGTTTGCCAGCGCACGTCGAGCTGGTCGAGCGCGGCTTGCGCGGCGGCAATGTCGGTGTCGATCGCGTCGCGTCGCGCGGCGTCGCCGGTGCCGAGCGCGCACTCGCGCGCGATCCGCTCCTGTTCGACGCGCAGGCTGTCGATGCGACGGCGCGCGTCCTCGATCGGCGCGGGCACCGCGTGCTGGCTGACGGCGACGCGCGCACAGGCCGTATCGAGCAGGCTGATCGCCTTGTCCGGCAACTGCCGGGCGGGGATATACCGGTGCGACAGCGTGACGGCGGCCTGCAGCGCGTCGTCGAGCACGAGCACGCGGTGATGGGCCTCGAGCTTCGCGGCCAGGCCGCGCAGCATCGTCAGCGCGGCCTCTTCTTCCGGCTCGAGCACGTGGACGAGCTGGAAGCGCCGCGTCAACGCGGGGTCCTTCTCGATGTACTGCTTGTACTCGGACCACGTGGTCGCGCCGACCGTGCGCAGCAGGCCGCGCGCGAGCGCGGGCTTCAGCAGGTTCGCGGCGTCGCCGGTGCCGGCCGCCCCGCCCGCGCCGACGAGCGTATGCACTTCATCGATGAACAGGATCGCCGGCCGCTCGGACGACATCGCTTCGTCGATCACGCCGCGCAGCCGGCTCTCGAACTCGCCTTTCACGCTCGCGCCGGCCTGCAGCAGCCCGATGTCGAGCAGGTACAGCGCGACGTCGCGCAGCGACGGCGGTACGTCGCCGGCGGCGATCCGCAGCGCGAAGCCTTCCGCGACGGCTGTCTTGCCGACACCGGCCTCGCCGACCAGCAGCGGGTTGTTCTGGCGGCGCCGCAGCAGGATGTCGACGATCTGGCGGATCTCGGCGTCGCGCCCGACGACGGGATCGATCTCGCCGGCCCGCGCGCGCTCGGTCAGGTCGACAGCGAAGCGCGCAAGCGCCGAGCCGTCGGCGGGCGCGGCGCGCAATGCGTTGCCAGCCTTCGTAGCCTGCGCGGCCGGTTGCGCCTCGGGCGAGCCGGCGACGATCGATTCGAGTTCGTCGGCGAGCAGATCAGGCACGATGCGCTCGAATTCGCGCGTGATCGCAATCAGCACGTTGCGCAACTGCGGCGTCTTCAGGATCGCGAGCAGCAGCACCGCGCCGCGAATCCGTGTCGCGTCGTACTTCAGCGTCGCATAGACCCACGCGCGTTCGACGGCGTCGTCGATGTGCACGGACAGGTCCGACACCGAGCCCGCGCCACGCGGCAGCCGGTCGAGCGCGGTGACCAGCGCGCGGTCGATCACATCCGTGTCGATGTCGAAGCGGCGCAGCACGCGCTGCAGGTCGCCGTCGGGCCGCTGCAGCATCTGCTTGAACCAGTGCGCGAGTTCGACGTACGGATTGCCGCGCAGCCGGCAGAACCCGGTCGCCTGCTCGAGCGTCTCGTAGAGGAACGGATTCAGTTTTCCGAACAGGTTGACGCGGCCGATATCGGACATGACGGCTCCCGTTTAGGCGGTTTCGCGATGAAGGGGGGCACCGCCACGCCGCACGTCGTAGCGGACGACGAGGTCGCGCGCGGGGCCCGGTTCGAGACGCTGCCCGAGCCACGCGGTGCGGCCGATTCCCTGCCGCCCGCCGAGCGCGATCGCCGGCACCGCGTCGGCGGCCAGTTCGAGCTGCAAGTCCCAGTCGAACTCGATGCCGACGTATTCGCGCACCCATTGCGCAAGCTGCCGCGCATGCGGGCCGCCCGGCAGGAAACGGCGGTAGGCGTCGAGCGACAGCGGGCCGAGCACGATCCGGAAGCGCGACTGCGCGTCGCGCACCGCGACGCCGAGCGCGACGGCGCCGACACGCAACGTCGGCCGCGTCGCGCGGATCGTGCAACGCTGCGAGCGTTCGATCGCGACCCACTGCGGCACGTGCTCGACGATGCGCGCATCGACGCCGAAATGTTGGCGCAGGATCTGCACGAGCCCTTCCGGGTTGCGTGTGTGCCGCACGAGATGGCCGGCATGGAAATAGCGTGCATGCGGCGCGAGCGTGTCGGCGGTTGCCGTGGCCAAGGCACCGGCTTGAGCGGCCGGCCTGTCGCCGCGCGCCGCGCGCCCGATCAGGCTCGCGATATAGCCGTCGAACCGTGCGCGTTCCGGGCGATCGAGGCTCACCGTCGGCTGCGCGTCGGCCCACGCGCGGTAGAACAGCAGGATCAGCCGGTGATGGAACAGGTCCGCGAACGCGGCGAACGTCGGGTCGTCGTGCTGGGCCGCGCGCTCGTGCGCGTATTCGGTCAGGTGCGTCGGCAGCGGCCCGTTCGGCCCGAACAACCCGAAACCGTGGATCGCGATGCGCGGCGGCGCGGTGCCGTTCTCGTGCACGCCGGCCAGCATCGACGCCGCGAATGCGAGCGACGGCTGCTGCCCGAGCCGCACCGGCTCGTCGCGCGGTCGCGCGGCATGGCCGAGCGGCGCGCGGCCGGGCGACAGCGCGTCGAGCCAGCGCAGCGCCTGGAACAGGTCGTAGCCGTGCGGCGCGGCCCGCAAGCGAGCCCACCACGCATCGCGGCGGGCGTCGGCGGTGGTCGGCTGCACGCCGGGAGTCGTATCGCGTTTCATATCGCGGGCCGCCTGCCGATGCGCGCGGGCCAGTGCGCGAGCGTGCCGCGCTGCGCACTGGTCAGCACGCATTCGGCGAACGCGTTGATCGACACATGGCGCGCGAAGAACTGTTCGAGCACCGCGCCGAGCAGGAACGGGCTGTCGCCGGAGAACGCATGGTCGTCGACGGTCACGTCGACCTGCACGCCGCGCCCAAACATCAGCGGCCCGAGCGCCGGCAGCCGGCGGAACACCGGCGAGAACGCGACGCGCTGCACGCCGTCGATCTGCCGACGCATCGCGGCGTCGGCCGGGTCGGCATGCAGGCCGAGCAACTCGCGCAGCGCATGCGCGCCCTCGTCGTCGTCGAGATCGGTCAGCGTGTGGCGTGCGAGTCCGAGATGGCGGATCAATCGCCAGGCCGTCTGCGCATCGGCGATCGGCGGGCGCGGCCGTGACGGGCCGCGGATCGCGACGATGCGCTCGACCGGGGCCGATACACGCAACGTGAACGTGTTCGCGTCGCCGGGCGGCTGCAGCAGCACGAGATCGCGGTTCGTGCACAGCGTATCGGCGGACAGGTAGCGCATCGTTTCGTCGTACGGCGCGCACTGGCTGTCGACCAGCGATACATAGGTCTCGCTGCCGACATAGCCGGTGCGCGTGCCGTTCGCGCGCGCCTGCGCGGACACCAGCCGCGGCTCGCGCCGCACCGTGTAGTACGCGCCGTGGTTGCCGTCATCGCCGGCGAACGATGCGTGAAACGGCCGGAATTCGCGCGACTGGCCGTCGTCGCGCTGCTCGCTTGCGAGCCGCTGCACCGCATAGACCTCGTAGTCGAGCGGCCGGCTGCGGTCGACGACGACATGATGCTCGCGCGCGCCCGGCTGCAGCGGAATCCGATCGGCGCGGCGTGCGAACAGGTTCACGGCCGGCGTGCAGTTCAGCGCGAGATGGCGCGCATCGACGGCCGCTTCGAGCGCCGCGTCGTGGCGATCGAACAGCACGGTCAGCTCGCACTCGTCGCCGGTCGCGCGCGCCAGCGCGGCACGCAGCCCGCCGATGCTGAAGAACAGGAAGCGCGCCGGAAACGCGAAATACTCGCGCAGCAGCCGGTAGCCGTGGAAGCTGCGGCCGTCGTCGGGCAGGATCGCCTGCGCCGGATCGAAACCCTCGTGGACGATCGCGTCGGCGTCGAGCGTATGCAGCCAGCGCGGCGGCTGCGCCGGGTCGTGACACACGACACCGAGCGCATGCGCGGCGATCAGTTCGAGCAGATGCAGCGCGTCGCGCTCGGGGCCCGCGAGATGGAACGTCAGCCGGTCGAGCGGCAACTGCGATAGTTTGGCGCCGCCGCGCGCCTTCAGCCGGATGCGCAGCGCGCCGCGCACGTCCTGTCGCGCCGCGACGGCACCGCGCGGCAGCCACGACGGCGCGCCGGTGACGGTCGCATCGGTCAGTTCGAGCGGCCACAGCGTCAGGTCGTGCGCGGTACGGAATTCGCACGCGGTCTGCTCGGACGCGGCCGGCCGCGCGCGCAGCGCGGTGCCGGTCGGCAGCCGCCAGCCCTGCGCAAGGCTGCCTTCGTTCATCAGCGGCGCGAACCGGACGATCGCCATCGACGGTAACGGCGAGATGTAACCGGGATACACGGCATCGAGCAGCGCCTGCGTGAAGCGCGGGAATTCGGCGTCCATCTTCAGCTGCACGCGCGCGGTGAGGAAGCTGAAACCCTCGAGCAGCCGTTCGACGTACGGGTCGGGCGGCCCCGATTCATGCAGCCGCAGCCGCGCGGCAACCTTCGGGAACTGCTGCGCGAATTCGCCGCCGAGCTCGCGCAGATACGCGAGTTCGCGATTGTAGTAGTCGAGCAGGCGCGTATCCATTGCGTCAGGCCCCCGCCACGGATTGCAGCGACATCGCGCCCGTTTCCAGATCGAGGTCGGAGCGCAGCACGAATTCGAGCGGATGCGGGATCGACCACAGCGTGCCGCGGATCTCGAACAGCAGCACGTTGTGGCGTCGCTCGCCGGCCCGGCCGCCCGGCGCGTCGATCACGCTGCGCACCTCGACGCTGTCGGGTGCGATGCGCGGCTCGAAGCGAACGATCGCATCGCGGATCGACGCCTCGACCGACATCCGCTCGACGCCCGACATCGGCTTGCCGACGAGCGGCCGCATCCCGTAGTTGAGCACCGACGCCTGCGCGTGCGCGAACGCCGACCAGTCGACGAAACCGTCCTCGGCGTTGCGCGTGTTGAGCAGCCACGCGAGATCGCGCAGCACGGCCGCGCGCAACCGCTCGGTGCCGATCCATTGCGCGCCGGGCGCTTCGGTCGCGCGCTGCGGCGCGTCGTCGGTGAGGCGGTCGAGCAAGGCGGGCTGCAGCCGGTCGCGCAGGCTGCCGTCCCGGCCCTCGCGTCCGTCACGGGTTCGCGGGTCGTCCATCGTCGTCTCCGTGCCTGCCCGGCCCGTCACATCTCGGTGTTTTCCTTGATGTTCCAGCCGACCGTCACCTCGGCGCCCTTGCCGCCGTTGTCGTTCTGCTGCCAGTACTGCTTCTTCACCTTCGCAGCCTGGAAGGCGTAATGCATCATCAGCCGGTCCGCGACGTCGCCCGGATCGACGCCCGCCACCTGCGCGGACGTGACGAGCACCTCCTGCAGCGTCACGCGCATGAACTCGACCTGCGTGCCGCCCGTCTTGCACGCGGAAATCTCGACCGACGAAAGGTGCTTGCCGTTCGCGCAGTTCTTGATGATCGCGGGCGCGCCCTTGTCCATGTACGCGGCGACGACGAGATCGTTGAAGCTCGCCTTGCCCGCGTTGCCGCCGCTGCCGCTCGCCATCGCGCCCGGCTGGCTCGCGCCCCACGTGAACGACTGGATGTCGGTCCAGCCCTTGTGCTGCGCGTCCGCCGATTCGCCGGTCACGCCGTCCACCTTCATAAACATTGCTACGCCCATTGCCGTCTCCGTTTCGGTTCGAGGTCAGGTTGAATGCCGTGTTGAAAGCCGGTTGCTGCTCATTTGTTGCTCACTTCTTCGCTCATTCGTTCGCCGCTTTCGCGGTCGGCAGCCGCGAGATCAGCCGCAGCGATACCGTGAGCCCTTCGAGCTGGTAGTGCGGCCGCAGGAAGAATTTCGACGTGTAGTAGCCGGGGTTGTCCTCGACCTCGTCGACGACAACCTGCGCGGCCGCGAGCGGCTTGCGCGCCTTGGTTTCCTGCGACGAGTTCACGGGGTCGCCGTCGACGTAGTTCATGATCCAGTCGTTCAGCCAGCGCTCCATGTCGTCGCGCTCGCGGAACGAGCCGATCTTGTCGCGCACGATGCACTTCAGGTAATGCGCGAAGCGGCAGCACGCGAACAGGTACGGCAGGCGGCCGGACAGCCGTGCGTTCGCGGTCGCGTCGGGATCGTGGTATTCGGCCGGCTGGTACAGCGACTGCGCGCCGATGAACGCCGCGAAATCCGAGTTCTTCCGGTGTACGAACGGCATGAAGCCGTTCTTCGCGAGCTCGGCCTCGCGGCGGTCGCTGATCGCGATCTCGGTCGGGCACTTCTGGTCGACGCCGCCGTCGTCGGTCGGGAACGTGTGGCTCGGCAGCCCTTCGACCGCCCCGCCCGATTCGACGCCGCGGATCGACGAGCACCAGCCGTACTGCTTGAACGAGCGGTTGATGTTCGCGGCCATCGCGTATGCCGAGTTTGCCCACGTGTAGCGGTCGTGGTTCGCGGCGTCGGTGTCTTCCTCGAAGTCGAATTCGTCGACCGGATTGGTGCGCGCGCCGTACGGCAGCCGCGCGAGAAACCGCGGCATCGCGAGGCCGACGTAGCGCGAATCCTCCGACTGCCGCAGGCTGCGCCACGCCGCGTATTCGGTGTTCTGGAAGATCTTCGTCAGGTCGCGCGGGTTCGACAGCTCCTGCCACGAATCCATCTGCATCAGCTCCGGCGACGCGCCGGCGATGAACGGCGCGTGCGCGGCCGCCGCGATCTTCGACAGCTCGCCGAGCATCTCGACGTCGGGCGGGCTGTGGTTGAAATGGAAATCGCCGACGAGGCAGCCGAACGGCTCGCCGCCGAACTGCCCGTATTCCTCCTCGTAGATCTTGCGGAACAGCGGGCTTTGATCCCACGCGACGCCCTTGTAGCGCTTCAGCATCCGCGCGACCTCGTTGCGCGACGCCGGCAGCGCCTTGATCTTCAGCAGCTCGTCGGTCTCGGTATGCGTGACGAGGTAATGCAGGCCGCGCCACGCGCCTTCGAGCGTCTGGAACTCCTCGTGATGCAGGATCTGGTTGATCTGGTCGGACAGCTTCCGGTCGATCTCCGCGATGATCTGCTTCACGCTGCCGTACGCGTCGGTCGTCATGCCGACCGTATGTTCGAGCGCCTGCTGCGCGAGCGTGCGCACCGCGCGCTCGACCGATTCGCGCGCCTCGGCCGTCTTCGGCTTGAATTCTTTTTGCAGCAGCGCGGCGAACTCGTCGTGCGCGACGGCCGGCTGCGCGGCGTCGCGCGTGTCGGCGCGGGTTTGGACGGGGTCATTCATCGCGGGCCTCCGATTGGGTCGCATCGCCGCGCTGCGCGGATTCGTGCGGATTGCGCACGAGCGTCTTCAGCAGGTCGGGATCGTTGATCGCGCGCTCGATCAGTTGTTCGGCACCGTGCTTGCCGTCCATGTACGACAGCAGGTTCGACAGCTCGGTGCGCGCTTCCAGCAGCCGGCGCAGCGCGTCGACGTTGCGCGCGATCGCGGCCGGCGAGAAATCGTCGATCTGCTCGAACGTCATGTCGACGTTGAGCATCCCTTCGCCCGTCAGCGTGTTCGGCACCTGGAACGCGACGCGCGGCGCGACCGACTTCATCCGCTCGTCGAAGTTGTCGACGTCGATCTCGAGGAACTTGCGCTCCGGCAGATCCGGCAGCGGCTCGGCGCGCTTGCCCGCCAGGTCCGAAATCACGCCCATCACGAACGGCAGCTGCACCTTGCGCTCGGCGCCGTAGGTTTCGACGTCGTACTCGATCTGCACGCGCGGCGCCCGATTGCGCGCGATGAACTTCTGTCCGCTGCCCGCTGCCTTGGTTCTGTCAGTCATCGTCCACTCCTTCACGTCGATCAGGTTGCGCGGTACGTTGCCGCCGCCCGCGTGGCGGCTTCCCTCGTTCGCTTCGTTCGCTTCGTTCGGTTCATTCGCTTCGCTCTCCGCTCAGCAGGTCCAGCTTCGGCAGGCTCTCCGGCGCGAGATCGCGGATGATTTCGTAGAAGTCGAGCGCGAGCAGCCGCTGCGCGCGCCGCAGCAGCAGCGGCGCCGGATGGCTCGGCTCGTGCAGCTCGAAATAGCGGCACATCTTGTCGAGGCCGAGCCGGACGTCGTCGCGGCTCGTTAGCTCGGCATCGCGCCATGCGTGCGCGTTCGGCATCGCAGCGGGCGCGGCCGGCACGGTGCCGGCCTGCGATGCGTCACCGGATGCGGCCTGCGGCGTGGAGTTCGCTCCATCCGACGCGCCCGGCTGCGATTCGGGCACCGGCACTTCGCGCACGATCCGCTGCAACGCCTTCTCCGCATCGCCCGGATCGGGTGCCCACTCGCGGCCGAGCTTGTCGATCACGCACGCGCGGATCGTGTCCAGCGCTTGCAACGCGGCGCGCGCAGCGTCGAGCGGCGTCGTGCCGTCGCCGCGCACGGCCGACAGCGCGGCAATCAGGCTTGCGCGGCCGCCGGCTTCATCGCGGCCGTCGAGCAGCCGTTCGGCATCGCGCACGCTCGGCCCGCCGTCGAACAGCGGCTGGCGGCGCGCCGCACGTGCGCAGTCGTGCGCGCCGGCCAAGTCGGCGAGCGCGTTCATCCGCGGTGTCGGGTCCGGTTCGTCGTCGGCGTCGAGCCTTGGATGCAGGTCGTCCCACCGGCGCTCGAGCAGGTTCGCGACGACCGCGAGCGCGTCCGCATAGCCGGGCAGGCCGTGTTGCTCGATCCAGCTGCGCGCGAGGTGCGCAACGACGCGCAGGTCCTTCGTGCGTGCGGACAGCGCCAACGCCAGCCGCTCGACCGTGCCCCAGTCGGGCGCCTCGGCCGGGATCACGGTGTCGCCGTACTGCTGCTCGGCGCGCGGCGTCGCGCGCTCCTGCAACTGCAGGAACTCGGCGTCGTATTCGAGATTCGCGCCGCACGGCGCATCGGGCGCGACGTCCGCGAGCAGCCGGCCGATCAGGTCGGCGCGCGGCGACGCCGCCGGCAGACCAGGCGACCCAGGGGAAAGCACGGCGACAGCGAGTGCCGCCTGGCTGATGTCATTCGAATGCATAGTCGATGTTGATCGGTTTGCTGCCGAAATCGACCGCCACGGTGCGGTGCAACGGCGGCAGTGAGCCGTTGCGGATCTCGATCTGGTAGACGCCCGGCGTCAGCGACACGGAGCGCAGCGGCGGGCTCGCGCCGCGCCGCGCGCCGTTCACGTACACGTCGCCCCACGGCCGCACGTTGAAGCGCACCTGGACGGTTTCCTGCGTCTTCGGCGGACGTTGCTCGGCAGGCAGCACGTTTACGGCGGCGACGGCCGTCTCGGCTTCCGACGGCAGCTTCGGGGCCGGCGTCGTCGCCGGTCGCGCGGCCGCTTCCGACGGCGGCACGCTGACGACGCGCTCCGACGTGTCGAGGCTGCCGGCGGGCGCGATGGCGGAACTGGAGCCGGATTGCGACGGGGCCGGGTTCGTGACGGTGGTCGCGACCTGCGGTGTGGGGACGGTGGCCTCGACGGCCGGTGTGCTGGCCGGCGCGGCGGCAACGGGCGGCGGCGGAACCTGAGCCGACGATCCGGCCGGCAGGCTCGACGGCGGCACGACGATCGGCGTCGGTCCGTGCTGGGCCAGCGTGGTGTCCGGCGTACTGGCGGGCGACGACGTGCCGGCCTGCGGCTGGCTCGCGCCCGGTGCGGCCTCGTCGGCGACACGCGCGGGACGCGACAGATAGCTCGCGGCGAGGCCGACGGCGATCAGCGCGACGAGCGCGCCACCGACGTAGACCGGTATGCGGCGGCTGCGCGATCCGGTCGGCACGGGGCTGCGTTGGGTGCCGGACGGCGCGGATGCCCGACTCGATGCCGATGCGGCGGGATGCGGTGCAGTCGTATCGGCGGCACCGGCAGCCGCATACGCGTTCCCGTTCGTGTTCCCGGAATCCGCTGCGCTGCGCTTGCCGATGTCTGCGTCGGCACGCGTGGATCGTGTATCCGCTTCGTGGTGCGTATCGGTTCTGGCAGCGGCTGGCTCCGTTGCACGCTCGGCGTTTCCATTCGGCGCACCGGATTCAACCGGCTTCGCCGCGGGCTGCGAAGCATGCGAGGCCGACGATGCCAGCGCGCCCGTTGCCGCAATCGCGGCGCCCTGCGCAGGGGTCTTCGACGTTGAAGGCGCACCCACCTCCGGCTTGGCACCGAACACGGCAGATGCAGCAGATGCGGTGTCCGTCGGTGTCGACATACCGTCCTGACGCTCAGGCGTTGACGACTGCACATCCGACACAGTCTTGCCAGAAGCCGTCCCGCCCTCGCCGATCGCAGCAGCAGCAGCCGACGCGATGCCCGCCGCAGCGGAACCCACCGAAGCCTCCGTCTTCCCTTCCCCGCCGCTGCCCGCGTCACCCGTCGGCGGCACGACCGCCGCGCCATACCCGGCGCCCGTCCGGTCGAAGTCCCGCAACCCGAGCTCCGCCGCGAACGCCGCGACCGATTCCGGCCGATCCGGAATCCGCAGCTGCAGCGCATGATCGACGGCCGCGAGAAACGCCGGGCTGTATACCTCGCCGGCCGGCAACTCGCGCGACGCGAGCGGCCGGTACGTGTCCTTGATGCTGCGCACGACGGCCGCGGGCGGCAGTTCGCCGGTAATCATCGCGTGCATCACCGCGCCGAGCGCATAGAGATCGGTCCACGGCCCCTGGCTGAACGCGGGATCGTCGGTGTACTGCTCGATCGGCGCGTAGCCGGGCTTGATCATCATCGCGCCGTCGTCGACGAGATCGCCGATCCGTTTGCGCGCCGCGCCGAAGTCGAGCAGGATCGCGCTGCCGTTCGGGCGGATCAGCACGTTGTCGAGCGCGACGTCGCGATGGAAGCATTGCGCGCGATGCAGCGTGTCGAGCGCGCCGAGCAGCGCGCCGACGATGTTGCGCAGTTGCGTCTCGCTGATCCGCATGCCGCCGTCGAGCAGCTGCTTGAGCGTGCGCCCTTCGTAGAACGGCATCACCATGTACGCGGTGCCGTGGCTTTCCCAGAAGTGCAGGACCTTGACGAGCCCCGGATGATCGAATTGCGCGAGCAGGCGCGCCTCGTTGAGGAACGCGCCGCGCCCCGCGTCGAACGCCTGCGCGAATCGCTCGGAACGCAGCGACACCGTGTAGTCGCCGCCGCGCGTGGCGAGCATCGACGGCATGTATTCCTTGATCGCGACCGCGCGCCGCAACGTCCGGTCGAACGCGCGATAGACGATCCCGAAGCCGCCGATCCCCAGCACCTCGTCGAGCTGCAGCTCGCCCAGGCGATGACCGAGCGGCAGCGGCCGCACCGTGAATTCGGATGCGTCGCCGCGTGTCGCCGTGTCGTGCTCGTTGTCTCTCGATCCAGGGTCCTTCATGTCCACCTCATGAAACCGTGTGTCTTCTGCCCGCCGCGCTTCAGCCGGGCTGCTGACCGCCGCCGAACAGCGTCAGGAACAGCGCGTTGTCGGGCGTGCCCGTATGCGCATGCGTGCGCAGCGGCGATCCGTCGGCACGGTTGGTCCACCAGAAGCTGGTGCCGCCGTGCGGATCGAAATAGCCGGACAGCCCCGGCCACGCGGCCGGCGCCGGCTGCTCCGGCAGCGCGGCCGGCATGCCGTCGACGCGTTCCGCGTACCTGCCGCTGCCCGGTACGAGCCGCACGCGTTCGAGTGTCCGTTCGAGATCGCCCGGCGCGCGTGCATGGCGGATCGCATCGAGCAGCGCATGGCCGACCTGCCAGTAGAACGCGTCGGCGGTGTCCGGCAGCCCGTTCCAGTAATCGGCCGCGCGCATCGGCAGCGTGACGATCACCGGGTAGTAGCGCCCCACGCGGTCGCAGCTCGGCGCGAGGCAGCCCGGCTGCACGCACGACGCACCGGCGCCTGTCGGGATCAGGAAATTCCAGACCGGCGCGACCGTGTAATGGCGTTCGATCTCGTCCGCGCCGCGCTGGCGCATCGCGGCCATCCCCTGCTGGAGCCAGCGTTCCCACCACAGCGCGAGCGCATGCGGCAGCCGGCTGTTCACGAAGTCGCCGGCGCCGGGAATCTTCCCGTACCAGGCCGGCGCGTCGCCGGCGGTGCTCGTGAGCGGCGGTGTGGGGCTCATTGCTTCGGAGGGCATGTAAAGGACTCCATCTGGGCCAGCCTGAACGGGTTGCGGACGCTGCCCGCGTTCACCTGCAGCACGATCGGTTTGCCGTCGACCGTGAAGCGCGCAATCATCTGGTCCGAGCCGCGCCCGGCCGATACGGCCGCGCGGTCGAACAGCCGGTGCAGCGCCCACGGCCCGCCGGTCGTGAAGCCGTCGGCCGCGCCGGCCTGCGCCGACACCTGCAGCCGCACCTGGTTGCTGCCGCGCGGGCCCGGCCAGTCCACCGCGCTCTGCACGAGCGGGCCGTGCGCGTAGCGGACGATCTGCCCGTCGACGTCGAGCACCATCTCCGTGATCGACGGGTCCATTTCGAGCGGCTGGATCTGCACCTTCAACTGTGCGGTGCGCGCCCCGCCGCCGAAATACGCGTCGCGGATCACCGCGGCCTTCTCGAACGACGCGAGCATCGCGGCCGCCGCCGGATCGGCGTCCGCATTGCGGTTCGCGAAGCGCCATGGGTGCGACGTCGTATCGACGATCGACTGCAGGTTCTTCTGGAAGAAATCGTCCATCAGGCCGCCCGGCGCGAACATCTGCGCGAAATCCGCCGGCGCGACGTCGCGCGACGATCCGCGCGCGAACGGATAGCGGCCCGCGATCGCCTGCCGGCAGAAATCGCCGACATTCGCGCCGGCCCGCAGCGCGACGCTGCGCTGCTCGACGGTCGCGACGCTGCCGTTCGCGACGTTCGACAGGTCGTCGAGCACTTCGCGGAACGGCGTCGGCAGGCGGCCGGCCTGCGCGCGCAGCCGCGCGGGCGCGTCGGATGGCGGCGGTTGCGCGCCGCTGCGCAGCGCGTCGTCGGTGGCCGTCAGATACGTGTACAGCGCGTCGATCGACTTCAGCACCGTGTCGAATCCCTGCGCCTGGTCGCCGCTGCCCGGCGCGAACGCGCGCAAGCCGGCGAAGTGGCTGTCGACGATCTGCTCGGGGCTCGCGGGCGCCGCCGCGGACGGAGTCGCGTCGCCTGCCTGGCCCGCGAAGATCTGCGACAGCGAGCTGCGCGCCTCGTCGACCTTGTCCTGCGCACGGGCCGCGAGATTGCGCGCCCCGCCCGGCGCATCGCCGAGCGCCGTGTCGCGCGCGAGCGCGACCATCAGCCGCGTGAGCGGCGAATCGGCCGACGACAGCGCGCGCGCCACCTGGATGCTCTGCGCGAGCGTGGCCGTGCGCTGCAGCTTGATGTCGGCAAGATAGTCGTCCCAGATCTTCAGGTAGTCGTTCAGGTAGAGCTGGCGGATATCGCGCGCCCACGCGGCCGCGTCGTTCGGCCCCGGGATTTCCGACAATCCGAGGTTCAGCACCCACACTTCCTCGCGCCCGTACGCTTCGACTTCGCCGGCCAGGCGCGGCGCGAACACGTTGCGATAGCCGTTGCGCGTATAGAGGCCCGGCACGCTTTCCGACAGCGGCTTGCCGCCCTGGCGGCGGAACACCAGCGACGCGTCGGGGCCGACCGCGCGCGCGACGCTGAAGTCGAACGCGGACGTCGCCGGGCGCAGCGTGCGCGTGAGCTGCCGGTACAGCCGCTGCGAGAACGGCACCTGCCGCAGCCGGTCGCGCACGTCGGCCACGAGCCGCTCGTTCATCGGATACGGCGACACCGCGACGCGGTTGCCGAACAGCGCGGCGAGATGCGCGCGCAGCGCGGACCGTTCGGCCGGCGAGAAATCGGGCGGCAGCGAGCGCTCCATTTCCAGATCGACGACGGCCTGTACGAACGCGGGATCGTAGTGCGCGCTGTCGTACAGCATCAGGTACGCCTTCAGCGCCGCATACGCGTAGTCGGTTTCGTCGGGCCGCGCGTCGCGCAGCGCGGCCTCCATCCGGCTCGCGGCGATCGGCAGCAGCACGTCGTCGAGCGCGCGCCGGTACACGGCATCGACGGCTTCGTCGATCTTCTTGCCCTGGAACAGCCCCCACCGATACGCGAGCGGCGGATGCTGCAGGTCGACGCCGCCCGCATTCGCGAGCCCGCCGAGCGCATCGAGCACGGGCAGCAGCCGCGCGATGTCGGCCGCGTCGGAGAACTTCGCACCGGCGATCCGTGAATCGACGGCCGGCACGCGCGCGGCGATCTGGTCGAGATACGCGCGGTTGTTCGAATAGCTGCGCAGCCACGCGGCCAGCACGGCCACGCATGCGAGCGCGAGCAGCGCGTAGCCGGCGATCCGCAGCACGCGCCGCTTCTGATGCCAGCGCAGGTCGCTGCCGGCGAGCGCGGCTTCGCGGAAGATGTGCTCCTGCAGCAGCGACTTCAGGAAGAAGCTGCGCCCGGTCGAGCCGACCTGCGCGACCGGCGGCACGCCCTCGATCTTCAGGAAGCGCTTGATGCCGCTCATCACGCGATCGAACGCGGTGCCCTCCTGCGTGCCGCTCGTCAGGTAGACGCCGCGCAGCATCGGCATCGGCTCGAAGCTCGATACGGAAAACACCTCGGCGACGAACTGGCCGAGCATGTCCTGCAGGTCGGCGATCTGCTGCGGCAGCAGGTACGTCATCTCGCGCTGGCGTGCATCGGTCTGCGCGGCGAGCAGTTCGGGCAGACCGTCGTTCAGCCGCTGGTGCAGCAGCCGGTATTCGCGGTCGAATGCCGCGCGCAGGTCGAAGCCGGGCGCCTCGCTCTGCGCGAGCGGGAACGTGAAGCCCCACACCTGCGCGCATTCCGCGCGGCCGTAGCCGCCGAAATACTCGGCGAAGCCCGCGAGCAGGTCGGCCTTCGTCACGAGCAGGTATACGGGGAAACGGATGCCGAGCTGCGCGCGCAGTTCGAGCAGCCGCTTGCGCAGCACCATCGCGTGCTGCGTGCGTTCGGCTTCCGACGCGCCGAGCAGGTCGGCCACGCTGATCGTCAGCATCGCGCCGTTCAGCGGCTGGCGCGTGCGGTATTTCTTCAGCAGGTCGACGAAGCCTTTCCATTCGGCTTCGTCGAGCGCGCGGTTGCCTTCGTGCGTCGTGTAGCGGCCGGCCGTGTCGATCAGCACCGCGTCGTTCGTGAACCACCAGTCGCAGTGCCGCGTGCCGCCCACGCCGCGAATCGCCGCGCGGCCGAACTGCTCGGCGAGCGGAAAGCTGAGCCCGGAATTCACGAGCGCGGTCGTCTTGCCCGAGCCCGGCGCGCCGATGAACACGTACCACGGCAATTGATACAGATACTGGCGCGACATCCGGTCGAACCAGCGCGGCAGGCCCTTGCGCACCGTATCGGCCTGCCCGAAGCGGACCTTCTTCAGCAGCGTCGCGGCTTCGTCGAAGCGGCTGCGCAACTCGTCGAGCTGCGCCTTCGCCGGATCGTCGGCGGTGGCCGGCCCCGGCGCAGCCTCGCGCAACTGGTTCAGCAACTGCGCATTGAGGCGGCCGGCACGCCAGCTTCGCCACGCGACGCGCGCGCCCCACGCGGCGAACAGCACCGCGATCGTCAGCCCGCGCGCCCAGCCGCTTTCGAGCGGCCGGACCTCGGCGAACGCGAACAGCGGGCCCGCGAGCCACACGAAGCACGCGAGCACGACCAGACCGGCGAAGGTCCAGATCTCCCGCGACGGCAACGGCCGGACGAAACGCGCGACAGCCTGGTTCATGTCAGTTGGCCCCCTGCGTCGCGCCGACGGCGGCGCTGCCGGGAGCCGGCAGCAGCGTGATCTCGACGCGCCGGTTCAGCGCGCGGTTCGCGGGCGAATCGTTCGGCGCGACCGGATCGAGCGTGCCGCGCCCTTCCGCCGCGAGCCGTTCCGGATGGTCGAGCCGCGCGGCGATCATGCTGCGCACGGCTTCCGCGCGTTCGCGCGACAGGTCCCAGTTCGACGCGAAGCGTGCGGTATGCACGGGCGTGTCGTCGGTGTAGCCGGTCGCGCGCACGTTGCCGGGCACCTTGTTCAGCGCGTCGGCGACGCGCGCGAGCACCGGCACGTAGCGATCGATCACCGAGGTCGAACCGGACTTGAACAGCCCGTCGCCGCGCAACACGATCACGCTGCGATCGGCATCGTCGCGCACCGATACGAGGCCGGCCGCGATCTCGGGTGCCAGGAACTTCGCGATGCGCGGCGCCGGCGCCGGGCGCGGCGGCGCTTGCGCGGGCTGCAGTTTCGGCACGTGCAGCGCGTCGATCGACGCGAACAGTCGATCCGAATGCCCGGCAAGCGCGATGCGCAGCCCGACGAACACGCCGAAGCCGATCAGCAGCGCGAGCGCCACGCACACCCACAGCGGCACGGTGAAGCGGCGCGCGACGTCGCGCGTGACGACGTCGCGCCAGTGCGGCGACAGCGCGGGATCGAATTCGCCGCGCACCGAGCGGATCGTCTGCGCGAGCTGGCGGCGCAGCGCATCGAGTTGCGCGTGGCCGTTGTCGAGCACGCGATAGCGGCCCTCGAAACCGAGCGCGAGACAGAAATACAGCAGCTCGAGCAGGTCGAGATGCTGGCGCGGCTGCTGCGACAGGCGTTCGAGCAGGTGGAAGAACTTCTCGCCGCCCCACGTCTCGTTGTGGAACGACACGAGCAGGCTGTGCGACGACCATACGCTGCCGCCCCACGGCGTCAGCGCGGCCGCCTCGTCGAGCGCCGTGCACAGACAGTAGCGCGCGCCGATGATCGCCTCGGACGGCACGCCGGCTTCCTGCGCGCGCGCCTCGAACTGGCGGATCTCGACGACGAGATGCTCGCGCAGCCACGCCGGGTTCGGATGATGGACGGTCGAGCGGATCTGCGGCACCAGGTTGAGCAGCGGGTTCGCGGCCGCGACGAGCGGGTTCGTGCCGCTCGCGGCCCAGCGGCCGGGCCGCGGCTGCGTGGCCGTCGGCCCGGTCGCGCCGGACGCGCCGGATGCGGCGGCCGGATGCATGCCGCCCGGATTCGGCGGCACGAAGCCGCCCGCGCCTGCGCCGGTGGCGATCGAATCGGAGGAACTATTCATCGCGATGCCCGCCCTCACCCGCGGATCGCCCAGAACTCCATCGAGAGCCCAGGGAATTCGCCGGCGAAATGAAATGCGAGACCGCCGGAGCGCGCCAGTTGCTTCCACAGGTCGCTGCCCTTGTCGATCTCGAAGTACGTATGACCCGCGTGATACGGGATCTGCCGCGGCGCGACCGGCAACTGGCGCATCGTGATGCCCGGCAGTTGCAACTGCACCAGATCGCGAATCCGCTCGACCGGCCCGAGCTTGGCCTGCGCGGGAAAGCGCGCGCGCAGGCTGTCGGCCGGCACGTCCGCGCGCACCGCGAGCACGAAGCCGGCCGTGTCGCGCAGCGCCGGATCGGCCAGCGTCGCGACGCGGATGCCGTTGCCCGCGTCGCGCAGCTCGATCTGGATTGCGTTCTGTTCGAGCACCGTCGACAGCGACCGGCGCAGTTCCGTCAACAGTTCCGCGAAGCTCGTGCGCAGGTCGTCGTGCACGTAGACCGCGAGCGACTGCGGGCGCCGGCCGGCCGCCGTGAACGTGCTCAGGTCGCATGCGAGCTTCAGCCAGTCGCAGAACAGCGCTTCCGGATGCGTCGACACGTGCTGCTGCGCATGCCAGGTCAGCGCGAGATAACGATTCACGAGCTGCAGCAGCAGGAAGTCCGCGACTTCCGACACGCCGCCGCGCCCCGGCTCCGACAGCCGTTCCGCGAGCGCTTCGCTGCGTTGCGTGAGCAGCCCGTGCAGCTCGCGCGCATACGCCAGCAACACCGCATCGCGCTGCGCGACGAGCCGCGGCGGAATGTAGCCGTCGTCGACGAGCAGCCGCGCGTCGGTGCGCCGCTCGACGATCCGTGCGACGCCGAGCGCATGCCAGTCGCCGGTCAGCTCGGCTTCGAGCATCAGCCGCACGTTCAGGCGCCCCGTCTGCAGCAGCGCGGGGCCGAGCGCGACCGCGTTCGCGTCGGCCACTTCGTATTCGCGCACGACGTAGCGTGCGACGTCGGCGTTGCCGTTTGCGCCGTTGCCGCCGTTCGCGTTGTTCGCGACGTTTCCGGCGCCTGCTCCTACGCCTGCACCTGCACCGAACGACACCTCCTCGCCGCCGCCGCGCCACAGCGGCAGCGCGAGCACGACGAGCTGATCCTTCGCGTCGGCCGGTACGTCGAGCGGTTCGGGGAGATCGTCCGGATGCGACAGGTCGAACGGCGTACCGTCGCGCATCACGCCCGACGCGGCGCGCAGCGCGACCTTGCCGAGCGCGAGCTGCTCGCGATCGATTTCCAGCGCATCGAAGCCCCAGTAGAACCCCTGCAGCGGCAGGCAGCGCAGCGCGACGTAGCGTTCCCAGTGCCGTTCGAGCTGCTGGAAATGCTGCGGCCGCAGGAACATCCCCTCGGTCCACACCACGCGCTGGCGGAGGGCCGCGACCGGCGTCGCGGACATCGTCGGTTCGGTCATGGGCGCCCCTGCGCGTCGTTCAGTGCGATGCCGCCGTTCCGTACCGCGATCGACAGCTTCAGCTCGCCCGGCGACGTCTGCCAGAACTTGTAGAGGTTGAGCTGCTTCGCGCGCGGCAGCGGCACCGTCAGCCGCCAGCGGTTCTTTTCGAGCATCCGGTATTCGGCGACGACGCCGATCGCGCCGGCCTCGACGTTGCCGCGATAGTGCAGCGTGCGCGATTCGCCCGGCCGCAGGATCACGCGGTCGGTGCCGAGCAGATCCGCGCCGAGCACGTTCCCGGGCTTGTCCTGCAGCGAGAAGAAGTCCGCGCTGTCGAACGCCGACGCCGCGCGAAGCTGGAACACCTTCAGCACGATCGGCGAAGGCTTGCGATTCATGTCAGGGTTGACGTCCGGCGCGACGTCGACCGTGATCGCATACGGCACCGCGGCTGCGTGCTCCGTCGCGCCGCACCCCGGAAACAGCAATACGCATCCCCATACGATGAAACTGCTCGACCGCCATTGCATATTCCACCCTCGCCACCCAATAGCCATCCGCCGGTTTTCGAGTTCGAAACCGGTTGATTGGATTAAAAAAGGGACAATTAATTGACCGGTAATTATGTGGCTGGCATATCCTTCCGCTGAAATTTTTTCCGGAAAATTTTATCGTAAAAACCGGGGCAAATCATCCTGGGTTTATGAAAGTTGAATTGTCGAGGTGAAAGGTAATTGAATCGAGATTGGTTATTAATCGAAAAAGCTTACCCGACCGGTTCGCCGTGGCGGTCCGGTTCTATTGCATGGACACCTGTCGGATGGGCGCGGGGCGCAAGCCAGCCGGCCGCCGGGCAAGGGATGCTCGCGACGCTGATGGTGTGCCAGGCTGTTCGTGCCGCCCGAACGGACGGTCCGGTTTTTTGTGCATTGCCGAGCGCTGACAAAACAACTGACGAATCCGAAAAACACAGCGAACTATAGATCGTTTTCCTAGATTAACAAGTGATGAAATTCGTAGTCCATTTTCAGATTAAAATGGAATCGGATCGCCCAGTTGAAACAAAACGTAACAGCGGCATCGATGCCGATGATTGGCACTAGAATCCAACAGCGCTTGTGCGCCACCTTCCAATTACGCCGAATTTTCATTTCAAAAATGAAAGGCCGTTCATTGCTCGTTATTTTCCTCGGCGCCTTGTTGCTGGGGGTCGGCGGGTGCAGCACGTCCCCGACCCGGTCGGCCGCGCATGCGACGGTCGACAGCGCGCGCGCCGCGTACGCCGCCGGCGACTACGGGCGCACGATCGCGCTGCTGAGCCGCGCGAAGGAGATCGACGGCGCCGACACCGACACGCAGGTTGCCGCGCACAAGCTCCTCGCATTCAGCTATTGCGTGACGAACCGCGTCACGCAGTGCCGCGCCGAGTTCTCGAAGATCCTCGACCTCAACCCGCGCTTCGACCTGTCCGCCGCCGAGAAGGGGCATCCGGTCTGGGGGCCCGCGTTCGAGTTCGCGCGTCGCAGACATGCGTCGTCATCCTGAACGAACCGGTTTCCACGCGAGCGCTTCATCCACCGAGCGACGTATGACATGCAACTGATCGTGATCGAACATGCCGGCGAACCGGTCGAAAACGACTCCTACGACGCCGTCGTGTTTCACCCGCCGGGCGGCACCATCGGCCGGGCCAGCGACAACCATCTGGTGCTGCGCGACGACACGCGGCAGATTTCGCGGCTGCAGGCGCTGCTGCAGGTGGGCGACGACGCGTGCCTGCTGAAGAACCTGAGCAGCGTGTCGACGATCGAGGTGAATCGCGAGCCGGTCGGCTATGCGCAGGAACGCCCGCTCAACACCGGCGACATCATCCGCATCGGGCCGTACGTGCTGAGGGCCGAACGCGATGATGGCGACGACGGCAGCGACGCGCCGGTCATCGACATGGCGCCCGATACCGGCGTGCACGTCGACAGGCGCGGCGCGCCGGAGGCCGCCGGATCGGCTCAGCCTCTGCACCCGCACTCGCCTTCGCGCGACGACACGAAAGGCGCCGGCAACCGGCTATGGGGGCTGCTCCAGGATCGTCTCGCCCCGCGCGGCAAGGCGGCGGACGCTGGCAGCAGGCCGGGCGGTCCTGCCCGCGCCGACGCGGCGCGGCCGGCGAACCGTGCCGCGCAGCAGGCCGGGCCGTCCGCACCGTCGCAGCGCGACCTGAATCAGCTATCGACCGATCCGCTCGACCTGTTCGCGCAGTCGTCCGGCGATATCGGCGCGCCGGGCACGGCGCCGTCCGCCGATCGCGGCAATGCGGATCGCGCAGCGTCGTCCGCGACGCAGGCCGACCACGCTCCCGAGTGGACGCAGCACGTGCGCGTGCAGCCGGCGGCCGCGCGCACCGATGTGCGTCCGGCCGACGAACCGGCGCCGCATGCCGCGCGTGCACCGGCGCCGCCGACACCCGACGAACTGCTGAACGCGTTCTTCGAAGGCGCGGGGCTCGATACGGCCGCCGAATCGCATCAATGGTCGGCCGAACAGCTCTATATCGCGGGCCAATTGCTGGCGCTGTTCGCCAACGGCACGGTCGAGCTGCTGTCGTCGCGCAGCATCCTGAAGCGCGAGGTGAAGGCGCACATGACGATGCTGCTCGATCGCGAGAACAATCCGCTGAAGCTGCTGCCGGACGGCGGCGCGGTGCTGCGGCAGATGTTCGGGCTGCCGCTGCCGGGCTTCATGTCGCCGCAGAGCGCGGTCAGCGATGCGTTCCAGGATCTGCACGCGCACCAGATCGGCATGGTCGCCGGCATGCGCGCCGCGCTGATGGATCTGCTGACGCGTTTTTCGCCGCAACGGCTGCGCGAACGCGACGATGCGATGCGCTGGTACGAGAAGCGCGTGCCCGCGCTGTACAAGGCGCGGATGTGGGATCGCTACGCGGCGACCCATCGCGATACGGTGTTCGCGATCGAGGACGATTTCGCATCGGTGTTCGGCAAGGCGTTTCTGGCGGCGTACGACGCGGAAGTGGAAAGCTATCGGGGGAGCGGCCGGCATTGAGCCATGTAACCGCATAACCCCGTAGCCGCGCATTCGCGAATTGGGATACGCTGCGCCCTGCACCGGCAATCGACGCCGGTCGGGAGCGAAATGAGCACGATGACGGGGACCCTCGATCCGGCGGCACCGCCGCCGCGCGTCGCGCGGCTGGTGCTGGTGACGCCGGATGGCGCGGTGGTCGGCTGCCTGCCGCCGATGCCTGTCGCCGTCCCGTGGTGGCAGGAAGTCGAGTCGGTCGTGCGTGCCGCGCGCGAACGCCATGGCGTCGACGTGACGATCCTGCGCCTGCTGGAAACCGTGCGCGACCGCGCGCCCGGCGGCGAAGTCACCTATCTGGCCGAGATTGCGAAACCGGTTCCGGCCGAATCCTGGGCAGGGAACATCGAGCCCCATTCGCTGCGCCGAAGTTACGCGCGCCCGGGCGGCCCGGCGGCCGATCTCGGCTGGGCGGCGCGCGTGCTTGCCGGTCGCGGCCTGTCGCCTACCGCCAGACCCGTGCAGGTGCGAACCTGGAATCTGTCCAGTGTCTGGCGTATCCCGATCGGAGAGCAATCGGCCTGGCTGAAAGTGGTGCCGCCGTTCCTCGGCCACGAGGCGCGCGTCATCACGGCGCTGGCCGGCCGGCGCGTGCCGACGCTGCTCGGGCATGACGAATGCGGACGCATCCTGCTCGCGGAGATCCCCGGCAGCGACCTGTTCGACGCAGCGCTGCCGCAACTGCTCGGCATGGTGACGCTGCTGGTCGATATCCAGGCCTCGTGGATCGACCGCGTCGACGAATTGCACGCGATGCAGCTACCCGACTGGCGCGGCGCGGATCTGGCTGCGGATATTGCCGACGTCGTCGAACGGACCGGCGAAGGACTGTCGCGCAACGAACGTGCGTCGCTACGGCATTTCGTCAGCGGTCTCGCGGCACGGTTCGCCGGGATCGATGCATGCGGATTGCCGAATACGCTGGTTCATGGCGACTGCCATCCCGGCAATTTTCGCGGCACGCGATCGGAACTCACGCTGCTGGATTGGGGCGACAGCGGAATCGGCCACCCGTTGCTCGACCGGTCCGCGTTTCTCGACGCGGTTCCGCGCGATTACGCGGCGGCGATCAAGGATCACTGGAATCGCGAATGGCTGGCGAAGCTGCCCGGCAGCGACCCGGTGCGAGCCGCTGCCCTGCTTGCACCGATCGCCACGGCCAGGCGGGCGGTGATCTACCAGCGATTCATCGACAATATCGAGCCGTCGGAGCACATCTACCATCGCGGCGATCCGGCCGACTGGCTGGGCCAGACCGCGGCGCTGGTCGCGACGCAGGGCTGAACGCGGCATTGTCGTCGCCGATGCCGTGAATCGTGAATCGCCACGGCATGGTGATCGGAAAACAAAAAAAACGGCGCAGGCCGGGCACGATACCCGACCTGCGCCGCTCACGCGTGCCGCACCAGCGACGGGCGGCGCGCATGCTGACGATCGACCGTCAGACGGCCATCACCGTCACCGACTTCGTCACGAGGTACGGCTCGAGCGCTTCCGGCCCGCCTTCCGACCCGTAGCCCGAATCCTTCACGCCGCCGAACGGCATTTCCGGCCATGGCGTTGCCGGCTGGTTGATCCACAGCATCCCCACTTCGAGGCGCTGCGTAAGCAGGTGCACGTTCGCGAACGAACGCGTGAACGCGTAGCCGGCCAGCCCGAACGGCAGACGGTTCGCTTCGGCGATCGCATCGTCGAGCTTGTCGAAGCCGCGAATCGCCGCGACCGGGCCGAACGGCTCGTTGTTGAACACGTCGGCTTCGAGCGGCACGTTCGCGATCACGGTCGGCGCGAAGAAGTTGCCTGCCGAGCCGATCCGCTCGCCGCCCGTCTCGATGCTCGCGCCGACCTTGCGCGCGTTCTCGACCACCGACGCCATCGCGGTCAGCCGGCGCGGGTTCGCGAGCGCGCCGAGCGTCGTGCCTTCCTCTAGGCCGTTGCCGATCTTCAGCCCTTCGGCATGCTTGACCAGCGCGCGCGTGAATTCGTCGCGGATGCTGTTGTGCACGAGGAAGCGCGTCGGCGAAATGCAGACCTGCCCCGCGTTGCGGAACTTCGCGCCGCCGGCGGCCTTCACCGCGAGCGCGACGTCGGCGTCCTCGGCGACGATCACCGGCGCGTGCCCGCCCAGTTCCATCGTCGCGCGCTTCATGTGCTGGCCCGCGAGCGCGGCGAGCTGCTTGCCGACCGGCGTCGAACCCGTGAACGTGACCTTGCGGATCACCGGGTGCGGGATCAGGTACGACGAGATTTCGGCCGGATCGCCGTACACGAGGCCGATCACGCCGGCCGGCACGCCTGCGTCGACGAACGCGCGCAGCAGCGCGGCCGGCGATGCGGGGGTTTCCTCCGGCGCCTTCACGAGGAACGAGCAGCCGGTCGCGAGCGCGGCGCTCAGCTTGCGCACGACCTGGTTGACCGGGAAATTCCACGGCGTGAACGCCGCGACCGGGCCGACCGGCTCCTTCACGACCGTCTGCTGCGCGCCGAGATTGCGCGGCGGCACGATCCGGCCGTACACGCGGCGGCCTTCGTCCGCGAACCATTCGATGATGTCGGCCGCCGACAGCACTTCGACGCGTGCCTCGGTGAGCGGCTTGCCCTGTTCCTGCGTCATCAACTGCGCGATCGTGTCGGCGCGCTCGCGCACCAGCGCGGCCGCCTTGCGCATCGTCGCCGCGCGTTCGTGCGCGGGCACCTTGCGCCACGTTTCGAAGCCGCGCTGCGCGGCGGCGAGCGCGCGGTCGAGGTCGGCGATGCCCGCGTGGGCCACCTTGCCGATCGCGTTGCCGGTCGCCGGGTTCACGACGTCGATCGTCTTTCCGCTCGCGGCGTCGACCCACTCGCCGTCGATCAGCAGTTGCGTATCCGTATAAGTCACGTTAGCCATCCAGACACCCCTACATTGCGTCGATAAAACGCGCGCTGCCGCGAACGGCCGCGCGCCGGTTGACAGAAAGAGCAAAGCCGCCGGGAGCATCGTGCAACCGGCAGCGGTGCAGACGGCAGGCTCGCCGGCCCGCCGTCGTTCCGCATGGGGCCGCGCTCAGTGCGCGGCCGCCGTCGCCTTGCGGAGTTTCGCGACGTCCGCCGCCTGCACGGCCGGCGCGCCGTTGTTCCAGCCGGCGCGCATGAACGTCAGCACGTCGGCGATCTGCCGGTCGTTCAACTGGTTCGAGAACGCCGGCATCGGATACGCGGAAGGCACGCCGTCGATCACAAGCGTGTCGCTGCCGTTCAGCGTCACGTTGATCAGCGACGATGCATCGGTTTCGAGCACGTTCGGATTGCCGGCGAGCGGCGCGAGCAGCGGCGCGTAACCGCGCCCGTCCGCGCCGTGGCAATGCAGGCAGTAAGCGTTATACACCTTCGCGCCCGGGTCGGCTGCCGGCCGGCCCAGCACCACCTGCGTCGGCTTCGGATCGTAGTTGTACGGCGGCGCGCCCGTGCCGCCCGCGGCCGGCAGCGATTTCAGGTAGCGGGAAATCGAGGCCAGATCGTCGTCGCTCAGCGCCTGCGTGCTGTGGTTGATCACGCTCACCATCGAGCCGAACGCGGTCGCGTGCCGGTTCGCGCCGGTCTTCAGGAACTGCGCGACGTCGGCCTCGTTCCAGCGGCCGAGCCCCGTGTTGTGCTCGCCGGTCAGGTTCGACGCGAACCAGTTGTCGATCGCCGCCCCCGACAGGAACGCCGAGCCGCCTTCGTCGAGCGCCTTCTCCTGGAAGCCGACACCGCGCGGGGTGTGGCACGACCCGCAGTGCCCGAGCCCCTGCACGAGATACGCGCCGCGGTTCCACGTCGCGTCCTTTCCGGGCTTGTCGGCATACGGCGTCGTGTCGAGGAACACCGCGTTCCACAATGCGAGCGGCCAGCGCATGTTGAGCGGCCACGGGATGTCGGCCGCCCGGTTCGCCTGCTTCACCGGTTCGACGCCGTGCATGAAGTACGCGTACAGCGCCTTCACGTCGTCGTCCTTCAGCTTCGCGTACGACGGATACGGCATCGCCGGATACAGACGATGGCCGTCCTTCGCGACGCCCCGGCGCAGCGCGCTCGCGAATTCGGCTTCCGTGTACCCGCCGATGCCCGTATCCGGATCGGGCGTAATGTTGGTCGTGTAGATCGCGCCCATCGGCGTGACCATCTTCAGGCCGCCCGCGAACGGCGTGCCGCGCGGCGCGGTGTGGCACGCGACGCAGTCGCCGGCTTTCGCGAGATACGCGCCGCGCGCGACGAGCGCGCTGTCGGCGGGCGCCGTCGGTGCGGCGTGCGCGGCCGTGCCGGCCAGCAGCGCGGACAGTGCGAGCAGCGATGCGCCGAGCGAGTTCAGGGTGAGGTTTCGCATGTTCGTCTCCCCTCAGGCCGTCTTCAGCTGGTTGCCGACCGGCAGCTTGCGCAGCCGCTTGCCGGTTGCCGCGAAGATCGCGTTCGACAGCGCCGCCGCGGTCGCGGCCGTGCCCGGTTCGCCGATCCCGCCCGGCGCTTCGCCGCTTTTCACCAGATGGACTTCGATCGGCGGTGTCTCGTTGATTCGCATCATCCGGTAGTCGGTGAAGTTGCTCTGCACGACGCGGCCGTCCTCGATCGTGATCTCGCCGTACAGCGCGCCCGTGATCCCGAAGATGATGCCGCCCTGCACCTGCGCCTCGATCGTGTTCGGATTGACGAACATCCCGCAATCCACCGCGCACACGACGCGCTTGACCTGCACCTCGCCGTCGTCCACCGCGACGTCGATGACGATCGAGAAGAAGCTGCCGAACGCGTGCATCACCGACACGCCGCGCCCTTGCCCCTTCGGCAGCGACGGCCCCCAGCCGGCTGCCTTCGTTGCGACGTCGAGCACGTTGAGCGCGCGCGGCGTCTTGCCGAGCAGTGAGCGGCGGTATTGCACGGGGTCGGTCTTGGCCTGCGCGGCCAGCTCGTCGATGAAGCTCTCGACGACGAAGGTGCTGCGCGTCGGCCCGACGCCGCGCCAGAACGCGGTCGGCACATGGCGCGGCTCCTGCCGCACGTAGTCGATCAACTGGTTCGGCAGGTCGTACGGCAGGTCGGTTGCGACCTCCACCGCGTCGGGATCGACGCCGTTCTTGAACGCGGGCGGCGCGAAGCGCGCGAGGATCGACGAGCCGACGATCCGGTGCTGCCACGCGACCGGCTTACCGTTCGCGTCGAGGCCGGCCGAGATCCGGTCGTAGTAGTACGGCCTGTACATGTCGTGCTGGATGTCTTCCTCGCGCGTCCAGATGACCTTCACGGGCGCGTTGACCTGTTTGGCGATCTTCACCGCCTGGCCGATCATGTCCGTTTCGAGCCGCCGGCCGAAACCGCCGCCGAGCAGGTGGTTGTGCACGACGATCTTCTCCGGCGGAAAGCTCGTGAGCCGCTGCACGGTGTCGACCGCGCGCGTCGGCACCTGCGTGCCGACCCAGATCTCGCAGCCGTCGCCGCGCACGTGCACCGTGCAGTTCACGGGCTCCATCGTTGCGTGCGCAAGGAACGGCTGCTCGTAGACGGCATCGACGCGCGTCTTCGCGTTCGCGAACGCCTTGCCGACGTCGCCGTCCTTGCGCGCGACCGCGCCCTTGCCGTTCGCGGCGGCCTGCGCGAGATCGGCGACGATGTCCTTCGTCGACACCTTTGCGTCCGCGCCTTCGTTCCACTTCACGACGAGCGCCGACGCGCCGCGCTTCGCGGCCCACGTGTGATCGCCGACTACCGCGACCGCGTTGTCCGCGCGCACGACCTGGCGCACGCCGGGGATCTTCTTCGCGGCCGTATCGTCGACGCTCGCAACCGTGCCGCCGAACACCGGGCTGTTCACGATCACCGCGTACAGCATGCCGGGCAGGCGCACGTCGAGCCCGAACTGCGCGGTGCCGTCGACCTTCTCCGGCGAATCGAGCCGCTTCGCGGGCGTGCCGATCAGCTTGAAATCCTCGGGCTTCTTCAGCACGACATCCTTCGGCACCGGCAGCTTCGCCGCGGCGTCGGCCAACTGGCCGTACGATGCGCGCCGGCTGCTCGGCGGATGCTGCACTTCGCCGTTCGCGGCGCGGCACGATGCCGGATCGACATTCCATTGCTTCGCGGCCGCCGCGACCAGCAGCGTGCGTGCCGTTGCGCCCGCGCGGCGCAGCGGTTCCCATGCGTAGCGCACCGACGTCGAGCCGCCCGTGAGCTGGCCGCCGAGCAGCGGATCGAGGAACAACTTCTCGTTCGGCGGCGCATGATCGAGCGTCACGCTCGACAGCGGCACTTCGAGTTCCTCGGCGATCAGCATCGGCAGCGCCGTATAGACGCCCTGTCCCATCTCGACCTTCGGCATCACCAGCGTGACCTTGCCGCCGCGGTCGATCTGCACGAACGCATTCGGCGCGAACACGCCCGCACGCGCGGTTTCATCGCCGTCGCCGCCGATCACCGAACGGCGCGTGTCGTCGCCCGCCGCCGGCAGGCTGAAGCCGAGCAGCAAGCCGCCGCCCGCCGCCGCGCCGAGCGACATGCCGAGTTTGAGAAACCCGCGGCGCGACACGCCGGCGCTTGCCGCTTGTCCGGCGGCCTTGCCTGCTTCGATCAGTCCTCGCGACATGTCAAACCCCCTTCGCGGCCTGCTTGACCGCCGCGCGAATCCGGTTGTACGTGCCGCAGCGGCAGATGTTGCCGGCCATCGCCGCGTCGATGTCGGCGTCGCTCGGGTTCGGGTTCGCTGCGATCAGCGCGGTGGCCGCCATCACCTGCCCCGACTGGCAGTAGCCGCACTGGACGACGTCGAGCTCGCGCCACGCCTGCTGGACCTTGTGGCCGGCCGGCGTCGCGCCGACGGCTTCGATCGTCGTGATCCTGCGGCCCGCGACGGCCGCGACCGGCAGCACGCAGGAGCGCGCGGCGACGCCGTCGAGATGCACGGTGCACGCGCCGCATTGCGCGATCCCGCAGCCGAACTTCGTGCCGGTGAGGCCCACGACGTCGCGCAGCACCCAGAGCAAGGGCATGTCGTCGGGGGCGTCGACCGTGCGGGTTTCGCCGTTGATGTTGAGGGTGACCATTCAGCCTCCGGGGCCGTTGTATTGTGGAAGCGGCGCGCATGGCGCGCCGCGCGGGGTCGTCGTTGTCATCGCCGTCGCGGGTGCGCAACGGATGCCGCGCGGCCCGGGAGGAACGAGCCGCGGCGGTGGTCCTGCGTCGTTACTCGGCCACGTCGATGCCCGACAGCACCTTGATGACCGGCGGTGCCGTGAACCAGTCGGCCGACTTCGTGCGGAATTCGCCGAAATACGGGCTGGCGAGGTGCGCGTCGAATGCGGCCTGGTCGTCGTAGATTTCGTACAGGTGCAGGTTCGGCGAACCGTCTTGCTCGCGGAACAGGTCGTAGCGCCGGTTGCCCGGTTCGGTGCGCGTCTTGACGACCAGGCTGCGCAGTTCGGCCTCGGCAGCCTGAGCGTGTTCCGGTTTCACGAACAGCGAAGCAATCACGTGAAGCGCCATCTTGTCACTCCTTTCGAAACGGAATCGAGCATGCCACAAGCCGGCGTCGCGTGACGCCAGCGTGCAACCTCGGTGTGTTTGTGTTGCCGTGCCGCGGCATCAGGCCAGTTCGTCCGGGCCCACGCGCACGACGACCTTGCCGAAATTCTTGCCGGCCAGCAGGCCGATCAGCGCTTCCGGTGCGTCGGCGAGGTCGGGGACGACATCTTCCCGCGTCTTCACCTTGCCCTGCGCGACCCATTCGCTCATCTCCTTCAGGAACGGCGCATAGCCGGTCGCATAGTGATCGAGGATGATGAAACCCTGCACGCGGATGCGCTTGCGCAGGATCGTACCCATCAGCGCCGGCACGCGATCACGGCCGGTCGACACCGCGGTGTCGTCGTATGCCGCGTCGTTGTAATGCGCAATGATTCCGCACACCGGCACGCGCGCGTGATCGTTGAGCAGCGGCCAGACCGCGTCGAACACGGCCCCGCCGACGTTCTCGAAATAGACGTCGATGCCGTTCGGACAGGCGTCCTTCAGCTTCGCGGCAAACGCCGGATCGTGATGGTCGACGCACGCATCGAAGCCGAGTGTGTCGGTCACGTACGCGCACTTGTCGGCGCCGCCCGCGACGCCGATCACGCGGCAGCCCTTCAGCTTCGCGATCTGGCCGACGACCGAGCCGACCGCGCCGCTGGCTGCCGCGACGACCACGGTTTCGCCGGCCTTCGGTTCGCCGATCTTCAGCAGCCCGGTGTACGCGGTGAAGCCCGGCATGCCGAGCACGCCGAGCGCGTAGGACGGATGCGCGAAGTCGCGGCCGAGCGGAATCAGGTCGCGGCCGTCGGACAGCGCATAGTCCTGCCAGCCGGCGCCGGCAACGACGAGATCGCCTTCGCGAAACGCGGGCAGGTTCGACGACACGACGCGGCTGACTGTGCCGCCGACCATCACGTCGCCGAGTTCGACCGGCGCGGCATAGGACGGCGCGTCGCTCATCCGGCCGCGCATGTACGGGTCGAGCGACAACCAGACCGTGCGCAGCAGCACCTGGCCGGCGCCGGGCGTCGGCACGTCGCCGGATTCGGTGCGGAAGTTGCCCGGCGTCGGCGCGCCGACCGGGCGCGACGTCAGGATGATCTGGCGGTTTGCGGTTTTGCTTTGCGGCATAAGAGTGTCTCCGTCAACAGGAATAAACGTGCTTCGTGGGCACGATCGGATCAGGGATGGACCGACAGAAGGCGCGCACGCGTGGCAGCGTCGGCGGTCAGGCCGGCGTGGTTGCACGCGTGCGGTTGGAACAATCGGGACAGCGTAACGCGGAGCGAGGTATTCGTCATGCGCGGATAAGTAGACCAGTCGTCTAGAATCGGGGCAAAAACAAGGCGCGCCGATGCGCGCCCGGGTTACGACTGCGCTCCGTCATGCGCGGCCGGCGGCAGGTTCAGCATGCGCCGCGTTTCGATCATCGCCCTTTCGAGCGGTTTGCGGTTGCGGTGAATCTTTTCCAGCAGCGTTGCACCAAGCCACAGCTCGTAAAGGATCGCGGCCGTGTGCGGCGGATCGTCGACCGCACGCAGCGAGCCATCGGCGAGCCCTGCCTCGATGCCGCCCGCGAGCCGTTCGATGATCTGGCTCGTGCCATGCCGCAGCACCGCGCGCATTGCTTCAGACAGGTCCGACACTTCCGCGCCGAGCTTCACCGCGAGGCACTTGCCCTCCGGATCGTCCGCGCATTGCGTGTGCAGCCAGTTGCCCCAGTACGTCATCAGGCGTTCGGCGCCCGTGCCGGCCTGATGCTTGAGCAGGTTGTCGAGATGCGCGAGATAACCTTCGAAATACGCTTCGAGCAGCGCTTCGCCGAATGCTTCTTTCGAGCCGAAGTAATGGTAGAACGAGCCCTTCGGGATGCCCGCCGCAGCGAGAATCTCGTTCAGACCGACCGCCGAGAACCCCTTGTGGAGCATGATCGGCTTCGCGATGTTCAGGATGTGCTGGCGGACTTCCGCGCCTGAAGATGCATTCATGATGGCGTATGGTAGCAACGATTAGACCGGTCGTCTAGTAACGCCGGGCCGGCATGTTGAGCGGCACTTTACCCGATCGCGACCGGACAATCGACCGCCGTCAGCGCGCCGCTTCGTCGGCGCGCTTCCTCGTGCGCGCCCGCCGCTCGCTTCGCTGTGCGGCTGGAGCCGTCTTCGTGCCGCGCACCGGTGCCCGGCGCGCGAGCACCGTCATCTCCCGCCTCAACGCATCGAGTTCCTTGACGCGCGCCGCATCGGTCGCCTGCGCGCCGTCGAGCTGCCCCTGAAGCACCCCGCATCGATGCAGTGCATCGCCGAGTTGCGCCTGCAGCGCGGCGACATCCTTCCGCTGCTGCGCATCGCGCTGCTCGGCGCGCGATGCCGTCGCGTCGAGTTCCTTTTGCAGCCGTGCGGCGGCGAGCCGTTCGCGATCGATCTCCTGAAGTGCCCGCTTCTCCGATGCGCGCAAGCGTTCCTCGGCCCGGCCTGCGTCGTCGCGCAGCCGGTCAAGTTGAGTCGTGAAATCCGCACGCGCCTGCGCGAGCGCGCGGTCGCCTTCCGCGTTGTCGGCTTTCAGGCGTTCGATCTCCGCTTGCATCGCGCGCCTCGATGCGTCGTCGGCCGCCCTTGCCTGTTCCAGTTCCTGGATGCGCACCTGCGCGGCCAGCAGCGCGGCCGTGCGTTGTTCGAGCGCGGTTTCGGTGCGGGCCAGCTCGGCCTGCAGCGTAGCGACTTCCGCTTGCGCCGCCGTTCGTTCGGCTTCGACTTCCTCGCGCAGTACGTCGAGCGCGGCGGCCGCGTCGGTGCTCGAACGATTCCACAACGCCGCGACCAGCTCGCCGGCTGCCGCCTGCAGATCGGCCGGCAGGTCGGGATGTTCGATCCGCGCGCGACTCTTTTCCCGCAGCTCGGCCCAGAACTCGCCGAGGACAGCCGTCGGCGTGCTCATGCTGCCCTTGCGGACGAGCTGGTACAGGCGGTTCGCGGTAGGCGTGATGCCGAAGCGGAAGAACAGCAGCGCGCAGACCTCGCGGTATAGCTCGCGGGTTTTCGGGAAGTCGGCCTTGAGGCGCTCGATTTCGGCGGTCAGGCGGGGTTCGTCGGCGGCGAGATCGGACATGGTGTGGTTTCGTCGGGAATTTCGTAAATAATATAACGTAAACCGTTATATATCCAATTCCAGCAGTCTATTTATTTGACATTATTTCTATAATGTCGAGATGGCCGAAGATCGGTGTGGGCGTGTGGAATCGAAGCGCGCGCCGGCCCCTCCTTGTCTCCATTGCGCGCCGGGTTGGCGATGAATGGGCCGAGCCTGGGTTGCCAACCAGCCCGCCGACGATCGAATCGATACGGCCGGCTGCGGGGTCGCGGTGCCGGCAGGAGGGTTGGTCCGGTTTTCGCGTAACAGGCTATCGTTTGTTTTAACGAAATACAGCCTCAGGTTTGTATTTTTACAATACATGCCATAGACTGTATTTTCAGATTACAAACGATCGCCTGTCATCCTGCGGAGCGCCCGATGGCCTTTCCTGTCCAGACCCTGACCCAGTTGCGCCCGATACTCGTCGGTTTCCGGAAATCCGCGGGGCTCACGCAGGCGCAATTGGCCGCCCGCCTGGGCGTCACGCAGCAATCCTATGCGCAGCTCGAAGCCAATCCGTCGGCGGTGAGCATCGAACGGCTTTTCAAGGTGCTGAACACGCTTGGCGTTCGTATGACGCTCGACCTGGGCGCGCAGGACGAATCGGCGGGACCAGCCAGTACCGATGCACGGCCGGCGGCTCCCAAGCCGGCCGCGAAAAAGCGCATGCCGGACCCGGCGCGCGGCGCAACGGCAGCAAAAGCTCAAACCAAAACCACGACCGGCGCCGCGCGCAAGCGGCCGGCGACAGCAGCGCCGGGCAAGCCACGGGTCTCGAAACGGGAGGACTGGTGACGATGGCGTCGCGCGCCCGCCACGACCGGCTCGACCTGTGGATGAACGGCATTCCGGTCGGCTATTGGGAAATCCGGCGCGGCGTCGAGCGCCTCGTCTACCTGCCGGGCTGGCTCGACGATCCCCAGGGGCGGCCGCTATCGCTGTCGCTGCCCTTTACGCCCGGCAACCAGCCGCACCAGGGCGCGATCGTCGCCGACTACTTCGACAACCTGCTGCCGGACAGCGAGCCGATCCGCCGCCGCATCGCGCAGCGTTACCGGCTCGGATCGACGGCACCGTTCGAACTGCTCGCGTCGATCGGCCGGGATTGCGTCGGCGCGATCCAGATGCTGCCGCCCGGCGAAATGCCCGTTGACCTCGAGACGATCGACGGCGTGGCGCTCGACGACGCAGCCGTCGCCGACGTACTGCGCCACGCGACCGCCGCTCCGCTGCCCGGACGCGCGGAGCCGGACGGCGACCTGCGCCTGTCGATCGCCGGCGCGCAGGAAAAGACCGCATTGCTGCGTCAGGGCAACCGCTGGTTGCGGCCGTCGGGCAGCACGCCGACGACACACATCTTCAAGCTGCCGCTCGGGCGCGTCGGGAACATGCAGGCCGACATGCGGACGTCCGTCGAGAACGAATGGCTGTGCTCGAAGCTCGTCGCCGCATACGGCCTGCCGGTCGCGCCGTGCGAGATCGGCCGGTTCGACGACCAGAAGGCGCTGATCGTCGAGCGCTTCGACCGGCGTCCTTCGCGCGACGGCACGTGGATCCTGCGATTGCCGCAGGAGGACATGTGCCAGGCGACCGGCACGCCGTCCGGCGCGAAATACGAATCCGACGGCGGCCCCGGCATCGAGACGATCATGGGCATCCTCGCGAATTCGACCGACGCCGCGCACGACAGGATGAATTTCTTCGTCACACAACTCGTGTTCTGGGTGCTGGCGGCGATCGACGGCCATGCGAAGAACTTCAGCATCGCGCACCTGCCCGGCAATACGTACCGCAGCACGCCGCTGTACGACGTGCTGTCCGCGCATCCGATCATCGGTACACGCCGCAACCAGTTGCCGCCGCGCCGCGCGCGGCTCGCGATGGCCGTGTGCGGGAAGAACCGGCACTACGTGATCGGCGAGATCCAGCCGCGTCACTGGATCACGCAGGGGCGGCGCGTCGGCCTGACCGAAGACGACGTGCGCGTGGCGATGGCGGCTGTCGCCGCGCGCACGGAACCCGCGATTGCCGAAGTCGCGGCGCAGATCCCGGTGGAATTTCCGGCGGATGTGGCGGACGCGATCTTCGAAGGAATGCGTCGGCAAAGCCGCAAGCTCGCAGCGGCCGATCCGGCGTGATGAATCGACGGCGCGCAACGGGGCTGAGGTATCCGCTGTGGCACGTCGATGCTTCCGGCCGACAAGCCGGGCTCGACACGCCCGGCGGCACCGCGTGCTTGCTGCGCGAGCGGAATGACCCGGTGCAGAACCGCGTGCCGGCCGCCGGCGCCTGATCGTTCAGCCGGCGTCGCGCGCGCGGGCGAGTGCCGCCAGATTGCCCTCGCCGAACCCGTGGTGCCCCTTGCGCTGCACGATCTCGAAGAAGATCTCGCCGGGCCGGCGCTTGACGAAGGTCTGGAAGAACAGCCTCGGCACGCCGTCGCTGCCGATCTCGCCGTCGACCAGCACCGCGCGGCTGCGCAGCGCGTCGAGATCGACGCCGTGCCCGGGCAGCCGCGCATCGACGTCGTCGTAATACCGTGCGGGCGGCTCGATGAATTCGACGCCGTTCGCGCGCAGCGCGTCGACGCATGACAGGATGTCGTCAGTCGACAATGCGACGTGCTGCACGCCCTCGCCCGGATGGTCGGGCAGATACGCGTGCATCAGCTCGGTACGCCGCGTGCCTTCCTCGTAGACCGGAATCCGCACCGCGCCGCACGGCGACACCATCACGCGCGATTCCTCCGACACGTGCCAGTGCGCGTCGATCTGGTGGATCTCGCGAAAATGCAGCAGGTCGTGGTAGAAATCCAGCCACTCCTGCATGCGGCCTGCGCCGACGGTTTGCGTGAAGTGGTCGACCTGCTGCAGGCCGACGCCCGCGCAGTCGAGATCGGTATGCGCGGTCGCGATGTCGATCGGCCGGAAATCGATGTCGAAGATCGAGATGTCGCCGACGCCGCCGCGCTGGCCGTCCCGCCCGCGCCAGCGGTCGACGAAATACAGGTGCGAATCGCCGATGCCCTGGATCGCGGGGATCTTCAACTCGCCGACACCGACCTTTTCGCCTTCGAACGCCCACGCGCCGAGCTGGATCGCGCGCTCGAACGCGCGCCGGGCATTCGCCACGCGCAAGCCGATCGCGCAGACGCCCATCCCGTATTCCTCCGCATAGCGTGCGGCGAACGAATCGGGCTCGGCGTTGATCAGGAAATGCATCTGCCCTTGCCGGTACAGCGTGACGTTCTTGCTGACATGCCGCGCGATCGCCTTGAACCCGAGCTGCTCGAAGCGTTGCGCGAGCGCGTCCGGCACGGGCGCCGCGAATTCGACGAATTCGAGGCCGGCCATCCCGAGCGGATTGGCGGCCGGATCGACGACGGGCGGCGTATCGCTGGACAGGGGGTGGGAATTGCCGGGCATTCCAGTCTCCGGGGGCATGCGGTCGAGGGGGATGGCGCCCGGCGCGGGCGGCATGCGCGGCCGATGTGGCGACCGGGCATCCGCCCCGAGCGGGCGAGTTTTCATGCTGCAGATTTTAACCAGATCGTTCACGGCGGCACACCCTGGCCGAACGGGATATCGTCGCGCCGCCTAGTGCAAACCCGAAAAGCGTTCGATAATCGCACGATATTGAACGATAATCGCGCACTTTGCCCGATTGGCCAATTGCCGCCGTGCGGCGCGCACCCTATTCTCCGTTCACTCATCGACTTCAATGCAGCATCGGACGCGGCGCCGCCACGATTCCACGATGCGCCGTACCAGGAGACACCGCCATGACCCCAACCTTCGACACCCTCGACGCCGCCGCCGGCACCCGCGCGCGCAGCCAGGCGCGCAAGGCCGCGATCGGCAGCTTCGTCGGCGCCGTCGTCGACTGGTACGACTTCCTGCTGTACGGGATCGTCGCCGCGCTGGTATTCAATTCCGAGTTCTTCCCGAAAGTCAGCCCGACGATGGGCACGCTCGCGGCGTTCGCGACGTTCGGCGTCGGCTTCCTGTTCCGGCCGCTCGGCGGCGTCGTGTTCGGCCACTACGGCGACCGGCTCGGCCGCAAGCGGATGCTGGTGCTGACGGTGATGCTGATGGGGCTGTCGACGGTCGCGATCGGCCTGCTGCCGACCGTCGCAACCATCGGCTGGTGGGCGCCGGTGCTGCTGGTGCTGATGCGTGCGATCCAGGGTTTCGCGGTCGGCGGTGAATGGGGCGGCGCGGCGCTGATGGCCGTCGAGAGCGCGCCGAAGCAAAAGAAGGCGTTCTACAGCAGCGGCGTGCAGGTCGGCTATGGCGTCGGGCTCGTGCTGGCCACGGGCATCGTGTCGATCCTGAGCCACACGCTCGGCGAGGCCGCGTTCAAGTCGTGGGGCTGGCGCCTGCCGTTCGTGTTCAGCATCGTGCTCGTGCTGGTCGGGCTGTGGGTGCGCAAGAGCATGGACGAATCGCAGGAGTTCGTCGAGAAGGTCGAGCACGGCAACCGCAAGCTGCGCCTGCCGGTGCTGGAAGCGCTGACGCGCCATCCGAAGGCGTTCCTGCTGATCATCGCGCTGCGGCTCGCCGAACTGTTCACGATGTATATCGTCACCGCGTTCGCGCTCAGCTATTCGACGACGAACCTCGGCATGTCGCGCGACCTGTTCCTGAACGTCGGCCTGCTGGTCGGCGCGGTGAGCTGCGTGACGATCCCGTGCTTCGCGTGGCTGGCCGACCGCTACGGCCTGCGCCGCATCTACCTGATCGGCGCACTGATCGGCCTTGCATCCGCGGTGCCGTTCTTCATCGCGCTGGAGGCGCGGTCGATCGCGTGGATCGTGATCTTCTCGATCCTGCTCGCGAACGCCGCGCACGACATGGTCGTGAGCGTCCAGCAGCCGCTGTTCACCGAGCTGTTCGGCGCCGAATACCGCTATAGCGGCGCGGGCGTCGGCTACCAGTTCGCGAGCGTCGTCGGCGGCGGGTTCACGCCGTTCATCGCGGTCGGCTTGGTCACCCTGGCCGGCGGCTCGTGGCACCTCGTCGCCGGCTATCTCGCGGCGGGCTGCCTGATCTCGCTGGTGGTTGCCGCGCGGATGCGGGCGGCGCAGTGACGAAGTGAGCGCGTGGCCGGCCCGATCCTCGGCCGGCCATTGCTCCGCGTCGGCCGCCAGCCGAACGGCGGCACCTCTCCGCCCAACGTCAAACACCGTCAATCACGCGCGCCGATCCCCCTTTTCCTTTCCGAACATTCCACGCCGCCCACCGACCAATGGCATCATATGGGCCTACGTCAGTTACCGATACGCCCCCATATCATGTCGAATCTCATCGTCCACGGCGGCACTCCGCTGCGCGGGGACATCAAGCCGTCCGCGAACAAGAACGCCGTCCTGCCGATCCTGTGCGCCACCCTGTTGACCGATCAACCGCTGCGCCTTGTCGGCGTGCCGGACATCACCGACGTGCGCAAGATCCTCGACATCTTCCGCACGCTCGGCAGCGACGTGTCGGTCGACTTCACGACCGGCCTGCTCGAACTCCACCATCGCAACACGAAGTTCGATCCGGCCGTCCACCGGCTGCCCGAGGCGATGCGCTCGTCGATCATGCTGATTCCGCCGCTGCTCGCGCGTTTCGGTGTCGCGCGCCTCGAGAACGACGTGAAAGGCTGTACGCTCGGCGTGCGCGAGATCGATCCGCACGTCGAGGTGTTCGAGCGCTTCGGCGCGCACATCGAACGCACGCCCGATTCGCTGATCGTTCGCACCGACGGCCCGCTGACGGCCAACGATCACTGGTTCGACTACGCGTCGGTGACGACCACCGAGAACTTCGCGCTGTGCGCGACGGCCGCGAGCGGCACGTCGACGCTGATGAACGCGGCATCCGAGCCGCACGTGCAGGAGTTCTGCCAGTTCCTCGCGATGATCGGCGTCACGATCGAGGGCATCGGCACGTCGCGGCTCTGCGTGACGGGCGGCGGCAAGCTCGGCGGCGGCGAATTCCGCTTCGCCGAGGATTTCCACGAGATCGCGACGTTCCTCGCGCTCGGCGCGATCACGGGCGGCGACATCACCGTGCGCAACTCGTCGCCCGAGCATTTCCCGCTGATCGACCGCACGTTCGCGAAGTTCGGCGTCAACGTCACGCACCGCGACGGCTGGTCGCGCGCGGAACGCGATGGCCCGCTGCGCGTGCGCCGGCCGTTCACGCAGAACATCCTGACCAAGGTCGAAGCCGCGCCGTGGCCGTACCTGCCGGTCGACCTGCTGCCGATCTTCATCGCGCTCGGCGTGCGCGCGGAAGGCAGCGCGATGTTCTGGAACAAGGTCTACGACGGTGCGCTCGGCTGGTCCGGCGAGCTGTCGAAGTTCGGCGCGCACGTGCTGCTGTCGGATCCGCACCGGCTGATCACGTTCGGCGGTCTGCAACTGACGCCGGCACGCGTCGAGAGCCCGTACATCATCCGCGTCGCGATCGCGCTGCTGATGGTGGCCGCGAGCATCGAAGGCCGCTCGGAAATCATGAACGCGCTGCCGATCCGCCGCGCGCATCCGCATTTCGTCGAGAACCTGCGCTCGGTCGGCGCGAACGTCGAGTGGACGAGCAGCGAATAATTCCGCTCCGGCGGGTGCGGCTCGCGTGAAGTCGGCGCCGCATCCGTCTTCCCTCCTTCCCCGGCCGGCGTCGGCAAACTGCCCGGCAAGCGGCGCGCGTTGAAGGATCGCCGCTTCGCTTCCGGCGTTACTTTCCCTCCCCGCACTCGACGTCGCCCGCTCCCATGTGGTCGAAGCCGTACAGCATCACGGCGGTCGTCCCGTGCACAGCGCTCCACCAGCGGGCCTGTCCGTAGCACACCCGGAATTCCCGACGTTCAGGCGAACGGATTTCGCAGCACCGGACCGCCGTCCACGCGCAGGCCGTCGTGCATGTCCTCGGTGTACAGGTATTCACAGCCATCGAGCGACGCGGCGGCGACGATGCACGCGTCATAGAAGGACAAGCCATGCCGTTCCGCCAGCCTTCGCGCCAGGTCATGCGTATCGATCGTGACCGGTACGACATGACACAAGCTCCTGATCGGTTCCAGAAACTGCCCCACGTCGCTCCACGGCATCCGCAATTTTCGACTGCAAACGCTGGCGACTTCGTTCAGTACCTGGACACTGATGGTCGGCCGCCGAAGGAACAGCGCCTCCGCCCGATTCGCTTTGGTTTCGTCCCCGGACAACAGATAAAGCACGACATTGCTGTCAACGAACGATTTCGCCGACTCAATCCCGCTCATTCGCATCGTCCCGGCCGAACTTGAAATCGGCGGGCAGCTTGCCCCTGAAACGCCGCAACCGTTGCAGAAGTTCATCGGGCCTCGGCTTGCGGCTGACGGCAAACACGCGCGGGCTATCGACGACGATTTCGATATCGTCCCCTTCGCGGAGCTCCAGTGCATCGACCACGCTGGCGGGAAGGCGGACGGCCAGGCTATTGCCCCACTTTGCGACTTGCATACGGACCTCTTGGACTTTGGATATACATCGATGATTGTATATCTCCCATATCCCGCCTGCAAAGTCGGGGCATAACGCATGCAGCGCGGGCCCCACCGTTCGATCTGCGCGATAATCGCCCACTCCCGCGCGATCACCGCGCATGACGGCACCGCTTCCCGACGATGAACAAGCCCGAACTCGACCGACGCGACTGGATTGCCGGCCTCGAAAAAGGCCTGATGATCCTGGAAGCATTCGACAGCCAGCACGCGCGCATGACGCCCACGCAGGCCGCCGCGCGCACCGGCCTCACGCGCACGGCCGCGCGGCGCTACCTGCTGACGCTCGAATCGCTCGGCTACGTCTACACCGACGGCAAGCTGTACGGCCTGACGCCGCGCGTACTGCGGGTCGGCTGGTCGTACTTCGACTCGGCGCGGCTGCCGCGCACGGTCCAGCCGTATCTGCAGCAACTGAGCGCGTCGTTGAACGAATCGGCTTACGTGAGCGTGCTCGACGGTTGGGAACTCGTGTTCATCGCGCGCAACGGCGTGTCGCGCGTGATGACGACCGGCTTCGTGCTCGGCGCGCGCGTGCCGGCGCCGCTGACGTCGCCGGGCGTCGTGCTGCTCGCGCATCATCCCGATCGCGAGGCCGTGCGAGCGTGGCTCGACGATACCGAACTGCCGCCGTTCACGCCGCACACGATCACCAACAAGGCGCGCCTGCTCGAACAGGTCGACCACGCGCGCGACGCCGGTTTTGCGGCGATCGAACAGCAATTGCAGGTCGGCGTGCGCGGGATCGCGGTGCCGCTGAAGAATCGTCACGGCGAAGTCGTCGCCGCGCTGAGCACGAACATGCCGATCGGCACGGAGACGACCGACGCCGCCGTGCGGCGCGTGCTGCCGCATCTGCAGGAAGCCGCGCTGGCGATGCTGAACGTGCTGTAGTGCCCCGCCCAGGGCGACGCCTGCTACACCGCTACGCAACGAACGGATAGCGCTTCTGCGCCGCAACCGGCAGTCTGCCGGCCGGGCAACTTCTCCTTCACCCGATCCGCCACCACCGCGGCAGCAGATCGCGCACTTCCCGCCGCCGGTAACGATCGTCGATCAGATGCACGACGCCTTCGTCGTGCTCGGTGCGGATCACGCGCCCGGCCGCCTGCACGACCTTCTGCAAGCCCGGATACAGGTACATGTAGTCGTAGCCGTTGCCGAAGCGCGCGTCCATCGCGCGCCGCATCTGCTCGTTGACATCGTTGACCTGCGGCAACCCGAGCGTCGCGATGAATGCGCCGATCAGCCGTTCGCCGACCAGGTCCACGCCTTCCGAGAACGCGCCGCCCAGCACCGCGAAGCCGACACCGCGCCCGCCCGCGTCGAAGCGCGCGAGAAACGCATCGCGTTCGCTTTCGGCCATGCCGGGCGCCTGCGCCCACACCGGCACGTCCGGATGGCGCGTCTGCATCAGCGCGACCACGCGCCCCAGGTAGTCGAAGCTGCTCAGGAAGCCGAGGTAGTTGCCGGGCCTGGTCGCGTATTGCGCGGCGATCAGGTCGGCGATCGGTTCGAGCGAACGGTCCCGGTCGCGCCAGCGCGTCGATACATGGCTCGCGACGCGCACCGTCAGTTGCTCGGCGCGGAACGGCCCGTCGACGTCGAGCCAGCCCGTGTCGCCAGGCAGCCCGAGCGTGTCGCGGTAGAAATGGAACGGGCTCAGCGTGCCCGAGAACAGCACGGTCGCGCGCGCGGCTTCGTAGCGCGGCGCGAGAAATCCGGCCGGGATCACGTTGCGCACGCACAGCGTCGACTGGACGCGGCGCCGGCGGGCGGCCGACGCGACGCCGTCGAGCGCCGGCTGGCGCGGCATCGGTACGCCGAGCAGCGTCGCGTCGAAGATCGACGCGCTGTCGAAGGCTTCGGCGAGCACGCCGAACTGGATCGCCTCGAAATGAAAGCGCAGCAGCGCGTCGCCGTTCGCGCGCGGCGCGTCGGTCAGGTGTTCGCCGATCGCCGCGACGAGGTTCTGCACGGCCGATACGATAGGGCCCGGAATGTCCGGATAGGCCGCATAGCGTTCGGCCTGCGCGCGATTGACCGTGCCCCACGCGCGGCCGAGCCGGTCGAACGCCTTGCGCAGCGCCGCGGGCGCGGCTTCGCGCGCGGCCGCGAACGCGAACGGATCGAGCGACGCGCTGTACATCTTGCGCGCACGGTCCAACAGGTTGTGCGCTTCGTCGACGAGCACGCCGACGCGCCACTGGTTCTGCTGCGCGAGCGTGTGCAGCATCGCGCTGCCGTCGTAGTAGTAGTTGTAGTCGCCGATCATCATGTCCGACCATCGCGCGAGCTCCTGCGCGAGGTAGTACGGACAGACGTCGTGCGCGAGCGCGGCCGCGCGCACGGTATCGCGATCGAGCAGCCCGGCACCGATCGCCGCGTCGCGCGCGGCCGGCAGCCGGTCGTAGAAGCCTTGCGCGAGCGGGCACGATTCGCCGTGGCACGCTTTGTCCGGATGCTCGCACGCCTTGTCGCGCGCGACGAGCTCCAGCACGCGCAGCGGCAGCGCGGGCGTGCCGGCGCCGAGCGTCGTCGCCGCTTCGAGCGCGAGTGCGCGTCCGGGCGTTTTCGCGGTGAGGAAGAACACATGGTCGAGCTCGCCCTCGCCGCACGCCTTCAGCAGCGGGAACACGGTGCCGAGCGTCTTGCCGATGCCGGTCGGCGCCTGCGCCATCAGGCAGTGCTCGTCGCGCGCCGCGCGATAGACGGCAACCGCCAGCTCGCGCTGGCCGCTGCGGAACTGCCCGTGCGGAAACGCAAGCGCGCGCAGCGCCGCATCGCGCGCCGCGCGATGGGCCGTCTCGCGCTCGGCCCAGCCGACGAAGCATGCGCACTGCTCGGCAAAGAACGCCGCGAGCGTGGGCGCGTCCAGCGTTTCCGTCAGCACGGTCTCGCGCTCGGACACGATGTCGAAATACACGAGCGCGACGTCGATTTCCGCGAGGCCGCGCGCGTCGCACATCAGGTGCGCATAGACCTTCGCCTGCGCCCAGTGCAGCGCGCGGTGGTTCGCCGGCATCGCGTCGAGGCTGCCGCGGTAGGTCTTGATTTCCTCGATGCGGTTCGCCACGGGATCGTAGCCGTCCGCGCGGCCGCGCACGGTGAGCGTGCCCCACGTGCCCGTCAGCGCGACCTCGGTTTCGTAGCGCGCGCCGCGGTTCGACGTGACCGCGCCGTGGCCGGCGATGCCTTCGAGCGCGGTCGGCGCAGGCGTGAAGCGCAGGTCGAGATCGCCGCGCCGCGCGGTGAACTCGCACATTGCCCGCACCGCGACGACGTAGCTCACGCGGACAGCCTCGCCGCGTCGGCGTGCGCGCCGCCCGCGCCGGCCCACTCGACATCGACGACGCGCACCGGCATGCCGTGCGCGACGCAGTACGCGAGCCAGCGCGTCTGGTTGTCCTGCAGCCGGTCTCCCGGGCCCTTCACCTCGATCAGTTCATAGCGGCGCTCGCCGGGCCAGAAGCGGACGAGATCGGGCAGCCCCGAGCGGTTGCTGCGGATATCCGCGAGCAGGCGCGCGAACCACAGCCGCAGGTGCTCGGGCGGCAGGCACGCGAGCGCCTCGTCGAGCAGTTCGTCCGTCAGCACGCCCCAGAACACGAACGGCGACTGCAGCCCCGCCTTCGTCGAGTAATGCCGGCGGATCGTGTCGCGATACGCGCCCGAATCGAGCTGCGCGAAGCAGGCGGCGAACGCGTCCGCGCGGCGTGCAGCGAAATCGGGCGCGTGCAGGTCGGCCGGGCCGCGCTGGAACGGGTGGAAGAACGCGCCGGGCACGGCCGCGAACACGGGCTCCCAGCACAGCAGCCCGAACAGCGAATTGATCAGCGTGTTTTCGACGTAATGGACCGTCGACGCCGGCTGCGCGAGATGGTCGCGCACCGCGAATTCGACGCTGACGAACGCGTCGGGGCGCGCCAGCACGAGCGTCTCGCGCGGCACGTCCGGCGCGGCGGCCGCGCGTTCGACGCGCTGGCCGACGCGGCGCTGCAGGCGCGGCAGCATGCGCTCGACGCGCTGGCGCTCCTCGTCGCTCTCGAAACCGCCGCGCGCATCGAGCGCCAGTGCGAGCGCGTCGTCGTCGCGCCCGCAGCGCTCGAGCACGCGGATGCGCCGATGGCGGCTGCCGGGCCATGCGCTGCGCGTGTAAGCATCGAGCGCGGCGGCCCAGTCGGCGCGGCGCTCGCAGGTCTGCCCGAGCGCGAACAGCAGCTTCGCGCGACGCGTCGCGAGCCACGGCTGCGCACAGCCCACCGCGTCGATCGCGCGCAGCAGGTCGTCGAACGGCAGATCGTCGGGCCACGCGTCGAGCGCGTCGCGGCACATCTGCAGCGCGAGATACGCGTCGACGTCGTCGCGCTGCTGGAACGCACGCGACGACGGCGCGATCGGCACGCTTTCGTACTGGAACACGCCGAGATCGGCGAGCACGAATTCGCTCCAGTCCTGATGCAGATTGCCGAAGAACATCAGGCGCAGCCGGTCGCACAGCGCGCCGACCGTCACGCGCAGCACGCGGTCGCCGGCCTGCGCGCACCACGCGTCGAGCGGCTGCGCGGCGTCGTGCGCGGGCCGCAGCCGTTCGAGCCATTCGGGCTTGCGCTCGCCCGCATGCGCGGCGAGCGACGGGAAGATGCGCAGCAGGTCGGCCTTGGTCGACAACGCGAACAGCTCGTCGAGCGTCAGCGCGGGCGCCGGATCGACCCAGCCGAGCTCGACGAGCGGCGCGGCCGCATCGAGCGTGCAGCCGATTTCGTCGTACGCGAGCTTGCTTGCGCGGAAGTCGGACCCGCTGCGCATCAGCATCCGCACGAGCAGCGCGCGCGATGCCTGCGGCAGCGACGCGAAATCGCGAACGAACGCCTGCTCCCGATGGTCGAGCAGGTCGTCGTAACGCTCGCCGAGCCAGGCCAGCGCGCGTTCGAAATTGGTCAGGTAGTAAAACGCCGGGGGCGTCGGCGAAGCAGGCGTCACGGGAATCGATCACTGTACGTTTGTACAGGTCGGAATCATATCAAATGTGACGGGAATTGCCGCACGCCGCCGCCCGGCCAGGACGCCGGGATCAGAACTGGTAATTCACCGACATGTCGAACACGCCGTTGGTCGACTGCTGCGTGATCGGGCTGCGCGCCGCGCGGCCGACGAGCTGCTCGATCGCGCCGTCCATCGTCACGAACCAGTGCTTGTTCACGAACCAGACCATCGTCACGCCCAGGCCAGCCGACTTGATCCCCGCGCCCGACGAATAAGCCGGCAGCCCCGAGCGAGCGGCGGCACCCTGGCTCACGCCGAACCAGCTGTTCATGTAGCGCGAGTCGGCGAACGACACGGTCGGCCCCGCGAACCAGAAGAAGTTTTCGTTGCTGCCGGGCATCGGCATGTATGCGGAGAAATCGCCGGTCCAGCCGTTCGAGCCGCCGATGCTACGGCGGACATCCGCGCGCAGCACGAGCGGGAATTCCTTCGAGATCACGTAATCGGCCGCCAGCTTCATCACCGGCGCCGCGTTGATGTTGTCGAGGCCGTTCAGGTGGCCGAGATCGTCGGCCGAGCGGCGCCCGAGGTCATAACCGACCGACAGGCTCACGCGCCAGTTCGGCCCGCGCAGCACGTTCGCGCCCAGCCCCTCGCCCGTCGACAGGAAGAACAGGTCGCGATAGCGAATGTCGAGATTCGGGCCGCCCATCACGCGATAGCGGTCGGAGCCCGCGTAGCGCGGCTGCAGCGTCATCGCGGCGCCGACGCTGACCTGCCAGGTGGAGACGGTCGGATCGAACAGTTTCTCGAGCGGCACGCCTGCCGAATATTGCCACTCGCCGAGCGGCGAAGGTGTCTGGGCCGACGCGTCGCGGGCGCCGGCCGCGGCAAGCGCCGCGCATGCCGACAAGCCGGATACGAACCGGCGCGCGCCGGGTGACAGTAACGGGCGGGCAACAGTCATCAAGGCGGTCTCCGTCGGTTGCGCGAAACGAACCTGAGGAAAAGCGCATCGCAGCCTCTTCGGCTGCAGCGGCTGGCAAGGCAGCCTGCGGCGCGAACGTAGCGTGCGCTGAATTAACGGACATCCTACGCGACGCGCGCGCAGACGCAAAGCGCCCGCTGCGCGCGGGCACTTTGCCGCCTTCCGGAATGGATGGGGGGAAGCGTTGCCGGATCAGAAACGCTCGACGTGATAGTCGCCGGCCAGCGCGGCCGGGCTGCGCGTCGACATCATCCGCGAGAAGCCGTCCGCGAGCCGCCCGAGCGCGAGCTGTTTCTGGCTGGCATCCCAGTGCGTATAGGTATCGTATGCGGCATCGTCGAACGATACGGTGACGGCGACCGGGCGGCCGCTGGCGCGAAAGCCGATATGCAGCACGCCGCCGGGCAACTCCTCGATGTGATAACGCAACGCGCGCGATTCGAAATAGCGGCCCAGCACCTGAGCGATCGCGCGCTTGTCTGGCGATTGCACGTGAATGTCCATGATGGTCCTCCTTTCAGTGGTCGTGCGGCCGGTTGCGGCGCACCGCGCCCGCCCGGCATCCGCATCGGCGGCGGGTGCGACGGCGGATCGCCGTGCGGCAGCCCGTCGGGCACGGGCGGATCGACGGGGTCGTCGCGCCCGGGCTGCGTCGGATCGGGGTCGACGTCGGGTGTCGGTTCGGGGCGGTGCAGCGTGAATGGCGTCTTCATGTCACTCCTGCGCGACGGCGCACATCTCGATGGCGCTGCGGCCGTACGCAAGCGGCGTGCCCGCTCCCGCGCCGTGCCCGTTGCCCGATCCGGCCTGACGCTGCCGTGCGGTCAGTCGTCGTAGGCCGCCATCACCAGCCACATCGTGCGCCCTTCCGCGATCAGCCGCACCGCGAGCGCGAACGGATCGGACGGCGAGCATTGCGCGACGAGCGCCCGCTGCGCGCGTTCGGGACCGTCGTAGACGACGTCGTTCAGCTCGCGCACCTCGTCCTTGCCGTCGAACATGCGCCGTTCGGGCCAATAGACCAGCGATTCGCGCTTCCACGCGTCGAACCGCTCGCGTACGTGGCCGAAATCGCCGCCGCATACGTTCGCGTCGTAACGTATTCTTTCCTTGGTTGCATTCATCACGATGTCCTCTCGTCCACGCCGGCGGCGCGCGGGTCATGCCCGTCGCACCGGCCGGCGTCCCCCGGCGTGCAAGCGTCGTGCCGCCGATGCCGCGCAGGCACGGCGCTTGCGCCCGCATCAACGAACAAGGAGGTTCGACCATGAACGTTCACGCCCCCGGCCGCCGCGACGCCGTGTCACCGGCTGCCGGCCTGCTCAGGCTCGCCACGTCCCGCCCGCCGCCCAAAGACAAGACGGAGGAGCGCATCGACGAAGGGCTCGAGGAGACGTTCCCGGCCAGCGATCCGCCCGCCGTCGGCGGTGCGACGCGTATCGACCCCGCCAAGCCGTCCGGCAAGCACGAACGTCGTGCGCCGCACGTCCCTTCCCCGCCCCGCGATCACGGCTGACGGCGGCACCCGGCTCGCGATGCATTGCGGCGCATCGGCGGGCCGGCGGAATCCGGAGCGATCTGATGAAGATCCTTGAACGCCGATGGCATGAAATCAGCGGCGCCGCCGGCGTCGCGACGCTGGCGGCGATCGAAAGCGCCGTGGTGCTCGCGATCGTCGCGATAACCGGCATCGGCCACTGACATCGCTTGCCGCCCGTTCGCGACTGCCGCCGTGGAAGATGTACAAGCGGGCTGGCAAATTTCTCCGTCGTCCGGCCGACAACGGCCGGCGTGCGCGGAGCGCGCGCGGCACGGTATCTGCTCCTGAATCGATTCGCTCACGAAGGAGGCTTCATGTATCGCGTCAACGAGATCATGTCGCGCGACGTGGTGTGCGTCGCGCCGACCGATACGATTCGCCATGCGGCCGAACTGATGCAGCGCTTCGATATCGGCGTGCTGCCCGTTTGCGACGGCACCGAACTCGTCGCGATCGTGACCGACCGCGACCTCGCGGTGCGGGCGCTGTCGCACGGCCATTCGTCCGATACGCCCGTGCTGGCGGTCGCATCCGCACCCGTGCAGTGGTGCGTCGAGGACGACGGCGTCGGTGATGTCCAGCAGCGGATGGCCGACGTGCAGTTGCATCGGCTGCCGGTGCTCGACCGCAGCCTGCGGCTCGTCGGCATCGTGTCGCTCGGCGATATCGCGACGCGCGCGGGCGGCCCCGAGCGCGACGAGCTCGCCAATACGCTCGAGGACGTGTCGCTGCCGCGTCGGCGCTGACACACGCGCGCTCCGTCGTTCCGCACGACGGCCCGCTGCCCGGGTGCGACGCGCACACGCACGCGTTTCGCGCGTGCGCCGGGTTGCCGTTTCGACCAGGAGGTTTTCGATGACAACGGACAAACCGTCGCGCGACGCCGCGCGCATTGTCGGCGCCGGCCGCCGCCCGCACGCACGCGGGCCGGGGCCCGACGTGATGGCCGCCCGCACGCTCGAAGGCGATCGCGTTCTGACGGTGGACGGCGACGACATCGGCAAGGTCACCGACATCATGCTCGACGTGCGTTCCGGCCGGATTGCATATGCGGTCGTCGCGTCGCGCGGCGGGAGCGGCGACAAGCTGCTCGCGGTGCCGTGGAACGCGCTGATACTCGACGTCGAGCGCAAATGCTTCGTGCTGCCCGTTGCCGCCGAGCAGGTGCGCGACGCACCCGGCTTCGACAGGAACCGCTGGCCGGCCATGGCCGATCCGGCCTGGGCCGAGGCGCTGCATGCGTACTACGGCAGTGCGCCGTACTGGCTGATCGAGGAAGGCGAAACGGCGCTCGACTCGCCGCCGTACGAGGCGTCGCCGGGCGGCCCCGAAGACGAGGCCCGGCGCAAGCGTTGAAATCGGCCGGCTGCAACGCGATTCAGTGCGCGGCCGCCACCGTCTGCGCGAGCTTCCGCGCGGCGGCCAGATGCGCGTTCAACGTCGGCAGCGCGCGGGCCGCGAATGCGCGAAGCTGCGGATCGCGGCCGTTGCGCGCCTCGGCTTCGTAGAGCCGGATCGCCGCCTCGTGCGTGCGCGGGCCCGCCAGCGCGACATAGGCCGTGTCGAACGCGCGGCCATCCTTCGTTCGCAATGCCGTCACTGCCGGATCGACAAGCATCCGCGTCTGGACCGGTACGCCCTTTTGCGCGCCAAGCTGCCGCAATTCGGCGGCGATGCGCGTGAGATCGTCGATCATCCGGCGCGCGAAGGCCTTTACGTCCGGGTTCGACGAGCGGTCGAGCGCGAGCTGGCTGGCCTGTCGTTCGACCTTGCCGAGCATCGCGGCCTTGTCGACGAATTCGGCATCGATGCCGGTCGGCCGCTGCGTCATGGCGGCCTCGTCGGCGGTCGGGCCGGGGCTGACGACGCCCGGCTCGACCTGCACCGACGAAGCAGGCGGCGCCTGCGCGTGCGAGAGCGCGAACGCCAATGCGCCGGCGGCGGCCAGCGCGCCTGCCGCCGGCCGGCGTTCGTCCCGGTTCATCCGATTCGTTTTCATCCGGGGACCTCCGTATGCGAGACGGAGCGGGCCGATCGCGCGGTTTCCCGTCACGCGGAACGCTCGGCCGACGTAAGGAAATCGGTCCACGCGCCGCTGCTCCATGCGCCCGCAGTGTCCGCTACCGGTCGCGCACTTTCCCGTCGCGTGAATCGTCCGGCGCGACGTCGACGATCACGCTCGCCAGCGTCGGCATGTCGACCGGCTTGCACAGATACGCGTCGAAGCCGGCGGCCAGCACGCGGTGACGGTCGGCCTTGCCGGCGTGCGCGGTGACCGCGACGACCGGCAGGTGTCCGCCGCCGCCCGGCAAATGCCGAATGCGGTCGAGCAGCCAGAAGCCGTCGCCGTCGGGCATCGCGAGATCCGACAACACGACGCTCGGCGGATGCCGTTCCACCACGTCGAGCGCATCGTGCCCCGACTGCGCGGTCGATACCTGCGCGCCCATCGTTTCGAGTGCCGCGGCGAGGCTGGCGCGCGACGTCGCGTCGTCGTCGACGATGAGCACGCTCCGGCCGTCGAGCGCGGCCGCGGCCGGCCGGCCCGTCGTGCGCACCGGTTGTGCGACCGGATCGTCTGCGTCCCAGCCGGCCGGCAGCGTGACCGTCACGGTCGTCCCGCGTCCGGCGCCCGCACTCGTTGCGACGACGTCGCCGCCATGCAGTTGCGCGATGTTGCGCACGATCGACAGGCCGAGGCCGAGGCCGCGTTTCGGCGAAGCGAACGCGCCTTCGGGCCGGTTGAACGTCTCGAACAGGTGCGGCAGGTGTTCCGCCGCAATGCCTTGCCCCGTATCGGCGACCGACAGCTGCACGCGCTCGCCCGCTCGCGTCAGCGACACGGTGATGCGCCCGCCCGGCGGCGTGAACTTGATCGCGTTGGACAGCAGGTTCGACAGGATCTGGCGCACGCGCTCGCCGTCCGCCGAGATCACGCAGGTCGGCATCGAGTACTCCGTCGACAGCACGAGCCCGTTCGCCCGTGCCGTCGCGTCGAGTTCGCGCGTGGCGTCGCGCACGACCCGCACGAGATCGACCGGCACGTGTTCGAGGCGCAGCCGGCCCGTCGCGAGCGACGACGCGTCGAGCAGGTCGCCGACCATGTGAGACAACGATCGCGCGCTGCGATCGATTGCGTCGATCGCCTGTTGCGCGAAGCCCTGCCCGTCGACGTTGCGCAGCACCTCGACCCAGCCGTAGATCACGTTCACCGGCGTGCGCAGCTCGTGCGAAACCGTGGCCAGCAGTTCGTCCTTCAGCCGGTTCGACGAGTCGGCCTGCGCACGCGCGTCGCGCGCGCCGCGCAGCGAACGCAGATCGCGCCGCTCGTCGCGGCGGCGTTCGCGCGCTTCGCTCAGCGTCATCGACAGGCCCGTGCAGTTGCCCTGCGCATCGATGATCGGCGACGCGGCAAAGGTCGCACGAAAGCGGCCGCCGTCGCCGCGCACGCACAGCACGTCGAGCGGCCCGACAGGCGCATGCAGGTTCGCGAACGATGCGGGCACCGGATGCCGCCGCAACCAGCGCGGCGCGATCATCGAAACGATGTCGCGCCCGGTCGCCTGCGCCGCGTCGATCCCGAAGATCCGCCACGCGGCCGGATTCCAGCTCGTGATCCGCCGCGCGGCGTCGACCCCGACGATCGCATCGGGCGACGCGTCGACCACACGGCGCAGCTGGCTGTCGTCAGGCGCGCGCGCGGCGGGCGCGGGCTCGCGGCGCGGCGGGCGGGCATTGCCGTTGCCGTCGTCATCGATTTCGCGCGGACGCGGACGATCGTTCGCGAGCAATGGCTTCACGGCCGCCACGAGCACGCACTCGACGAAGCCGATCGCGACGAACGTGCCGGCCTGCGCGAACAACGTGGCCAGCGGCGCATCGCGCCACCACAGCATGCCGATCACGGCCACGCTCGTAATGGTCGCGACCAGGCCGCCGCCGAATGACGTCAGCCACGCAGCAGCCGCAACGGCCGCATAGAAAGGCAGCGGCGCAATTGGCGCGTGCTCGCCGACGACGCGAATCGCCCACGCCTGCAGCGCGGACGCCAGCCCGATGGCCAGCACGACCCATGCACCCTGCCGTAACAACTCACGGTTCAGGGTCCTCATTGCATCCTTGCATCGCGCCGGCTCCCGTCGTGCGGCATCGTGCCGCTTGTCGGCCATCCGGCATTGTCGTCGAGCGTGCCGAGCGAGCATGGTGGTATCAGCAAGCAACATGCCCGATGCGGGCCTGGGGCGGTGTCCGGACCGAGGATGGTCGGACCGGCGTCATGACGGCCGTCTGTTCGGTCGCAGCCGGTCCGGCACCGGTCGAAGTCGCGGTCCGCCCGGGAGGAATGCAATCGCAACCGGCTTTTTCATCGGGTTTCTGTAAAAAGGCGCCGGTGGATCGTTCCACGGGTTCGCGGAAAGACCGATGGGCGATTCCTTCCGCTCACGCCGCGCACATTGGAAATTCCTATTCAGCGGCACCTTCGCGGCCGTTTCGCTGTCGATGACAAATATTGCAATGAACGGAACACGTGATGCCGATTTTCAAAACGGCCCGCTAACGCCGATGGTCGAACCCGCAAACCGGTCGAAGCAGTGCGCAGACGGCCGCCGGTTGTCCGGACGGTCCTCCGCGATGCGCAGGCTGCTCGGCCGCATCGAGAAAATCGCTCCGACCCGCGCCAGCGTGATGATTGCCGGCGAAAGCGGGGTCGGCAAGGATATCGTCGCGCGCCGGCTGCACGATCTCAGCGCGCAGCGGGACGGCCCGTTCGTGCCCGTGAACTGCGGCGCGATTCCGCCCGATATTGCCGAGTCGCAACTGTTCGGGCACGAGAAAGGCAGTTTTACCGGCGCGATCGCGCAGCGGGAAGGTTTTTTCGAAGCCGCGCGCGGCGGCACGCTGCTGCTCGACGAGATCGCGGAAATGCCCGCGGCGCTGCAGGTGAAGCTGTTGCGGGCAATCGAGTCGAACGCGATCGTGCGGGTGGGCGGCACCGAGCCGATTCCGCTCGACGTGCGGATCATGTCGGCCACCCGCCACAATCCGGCCGACGCCGTGCGCGACGGCCGGCTGCGCGAGGACCTGTTCTACCGCCTCGCCGCGTTCGCACTGTACGTGCCGCCGCTGCGCCAGCGCGACGGCGACATCGAGACGATCGCGCTGGAATTCGTCGATACGCTGAACGCGCGGCACCGCTCGCACAAGCGGCTGACCGACGCGGCGATCGCGGCGCTGCGCGCGTATTCGTGGCCCGGCAACGTGCGCGAGCTGCACAACACGCTCGAGCGCGCGTACATCCTGGCGGACGACGGCATCGACGTCGCGCTGCCGAAGCAGGCGATGCCGCCCGAGCGCACGTCGGAGAGCGCAATGGCGCTGCCGCTCGGCGCGACGCTGCACCACGCGCAGCAGCGCTTCATCGCGGCGACGCTGCGTCATTTCGACGGCAACAAGCCGCGCGCGGCGAAAGCGCTCGGGATCAGCCTGAAGACGCTCTACAACCGGCTCGCGCTGATGCGCGACCGAGGCCGCTCCTGAGCGGCACGGCCGCGCATCCGGCGTGCCGCGTCACGCGACCTTGAACTGCCCGACCGTCGTCGCCAGCGCGTTCGCCTGCGACTGCAGCGCGGTTGCGGCCGCCGTCGACTGTTCGACGAGCGCCGCGTTCTGCTGCACCATTTCGTCGAGCTGCGTGACCGCGCGATTCACTTCCTGGATGCCGCGCGTCTGCTCGTTCGCCGCGTGCGTGATCTCGGAAATGATCGTCGTCACGTTCGACACGTTGGACACGATCTCGCGCATCGTGTCGCCGGCCTGGCGCACCTGCCCGGACCCGGCCGACACGCTCGCGACCGTCGATTCGACCAGCACCTTCACTTCGCGCGCGGCCTGTGCGCTGCGTTGCGCGAGGCTGCGCACTTCCTGCGCGACGACCGCGAAGCCGCGGCCCTGCTCGCCCGCGCGCGCCGCTTCGACGGCCGCGTTCAGCGCGAGGATGTTGGTCTGGAATGCGATCCCGTCGATCACGCCGATGATGTCGCCGATCCGGCCCGACGCTTCCTCGATCTTCCCCATCGTCGCGACGACGTCCGACACGACCACGCCGCCGTGCGACGCGATCCGCGACGCGGCTGCCGCGCGTTCGTCGGCCTGGCCGGCGGCTGCCGCCGACTGGCCGACGGTGGCCGTGATTTCTTCCATCGAAGCGGCCGTTTCCTCGAGGCTCGCCGCCGCCGATTCGGTGCGCGACGACAGGTCCTGGTTGCCCGCCGCGATTTCGTTCGCAGCCGTGCGCACCGATTCGCTCGCGTCGCGGATCTGGCGCATCACGTCGTTCAGCTTGTCGATGAAGCTGTTGAACGAGCGCGCGATGTCGGCGACTTCGTCGCGGCCGTCGGCCGGCAGGCGCTGCGTCAGGTCGCCCGCGCCCGAGCCGATCGCGGCCATCGCCTGACGCACCAGCGACAGGCGGCGGAACGCGGTCGCGGTGATCGCGCCGATGATCAGCGACGCGACGCCGACGATCACGATCAGCGTGATCAGCGACGCGGTCAACAGCGAGCGCATCCCGGCCGTCGCCTCGGTCTTGTCGAGCAGCACCAGCGCATACCAGTCGGTGCCCGGCACGGGCCGCGCGCGCACCAGCTTCGCCTCGCCTCCGACACTGACCTCGACGGGCGCGGTCGCGGCCGCGATCGACGCGGCGCTCGTCGCGCCGAACTCGGGCGACACGTCGGCGACCGGCTTCAGCGTGAGCTTCGGATTCGGGTGCGCGACAACGTGGCCGCTGCTGTCGATCAACATCCCGAAGCTTGCGGGCGTCGGGTGGATCGACTTCACGTTCGCGATCACGCTGTCCATTGCGACGTCCGCGGCGACCACGCCCTTCAGCGCACCGTCGCGCAGGATCGGCACCGCGAACGTGACGACCAGGTTGCCGGTGCCGGCGTCGACGTAAGGCGGCGTGACGACCGGCTTGCCGGCCTGCGCGGCCTGCTTGTACCACGGGCGGCCGGTCGGATCGTAGTCGGGCGGGATGCCGGTCGGGTCGGAGAAGCGGAACGCCTTGTCGGCATAACCCGCGTAGACGTTCGTGAAGCCGCCGGCCGCGGCCATCTGCTTGAACACGGGCAGCGGATCGGGCGCCAGCGCGGCATCCTGCAGCGACGCGATCATCCGGCTCCGGGTGGCGACCCAGTCGGCAATCCCGACCACATGGCCGCTCGCGACGGAGGTCAGGTTGCGGTCGATCGCGTCGTCGTTGTATGAGCGTGCGATGAAGTAGTTGATCAGCGTGGTGGCGACGAGCGCGAATACGACGATGGCGACGCACGCGGCAAGGATGCGGGCGCGGATGGAGGAGAACATGGCAACGACTCGGTAAGGGAGCGCGAACGCGCGGTGGACCAGTTCACCGGGTAAACGGCAATCGCGCCGCTTACTTGAGGCCGTTGCGACAATTCAGCGAAATGTATGACGAAACGCCGCCGGCTGTCGGCGGATCGTCAGGAGACTGCCGTGCCTGACCGGTGCCCGTGCAGGTCGCCGGGCGCGGCGACGGTGCCGACAGCCTCGTGCGCGGAAATCGCCGGGCGTTTCGGGTTGGCCGGCTCGCCGTCGACCGCATGCGTGAAGGTCGAGCGGGATTTGACCGCGGCCCGGCGACGGATCGGGTAACGCCCGCGGCGTCAGCCGCGGCGTGCGCCCGTCATAGCCGATGGCTCGGGCGCGGATCGGATTCAGCGGGCGACGTATCGGCCCGCGTGACGCTGTCGAGATCGTCCTGCTGGCGCATCCGTTCGCGCAGGTGCCGGATCGCAAACACGTGGATGTAGTCGTGCACGCGCGCGCCGGACGACAGCACGCGCACTTCGTCGTCGAGCATCGCGCGCAACTGGTCTGCGCCGATCGCACGCTGTTGGGCGGCTTCCTTGAGTGAATCGAGCAAATTGTCCTTGGACATCGACGAACTCCTGACGGTCGAGGAACGAAAAGATGACGGTACTGGAAGTTTAGAAACTGGACGGCTGCGCGGCGTACGATGCGCCGGAGCATATTTGCGCGCGATCAACGGCACGTTGCGTGCCGCCGTGCCGATCCGTCTCCGGACCGGCCGCGCCCGGTTCGCGGCGCAAACCGCCCGCGAACGAAACTGGAAGCCCTGCCACGCCACCCCGGGCGCGGCACCGGTCGACGGGCTGACGATGGAACGCCGCGCGACGCCGATGCAGTTGGGGAACTTAGACCGGCCGAAATCATGCGTCAAGCGACGTCTGCGGCACCCCGCTCATTCGTCGGAACGAACGCGCGGATCACGGCAGATAGCATCGCACCCGCCGATCGGCCGCCACGCGTGTCAGCGGATTCCGATACGCACCGCGCAATGCCTGACAGCGACTTCAGCGCACGCTGCTTGGCAGCGCGTTGTCGCCGCCCGATACTGATGGCATGAACAAAGCGTTCATACCGGGTCATCGCCCAGCCGGCCATCGAGCCGGCATGCGGGGTCCGGCGCGGGAGACCAACCATGACACATCGCAACTTCGCAGGCCGGGACGGCCAGCGGCACGCGTCGGGCAATGCGCGCGCCCTGCCCGCCCAGGCCGGGTCAGCCGGCATCCGTCCGTCCGACGATCTCGACACCTTGCTCGCGCTCGCACGCGAAGCCGGGCTGCTCGTCATGCTCGACGGGCAGATCGGTCGCGAAAAATACCAGAGCGTCGCGGGGTCGGTACTCGCGCTGCAACGGTTCGCCGCGGCACTCTGCGCGCGGGCCGCGGACGACGCGCCGGCCGTTTCGGAGTCGCGCCGCAAGGCGCGCCCCGGCTGGCCGCATGCGAACCGGCTGCGCAATCGCACATGCGGCGTGTGCGCACCGCTGCATGTCGTGCGCCGACGCCCGCATGTACGCCGCGGTGCCGGCCGCCAGCACACTCTGCGGTCGACTCTTCGCACCCTCTGAGCGCGCACGCAGCAGGCACGGCACGGGGCCGTGCGATGGCCTGGCTTCTACAGGGCCTACAGCGTGCCGCGCATGTACGGCGATGCCATGCATGCCGCGAGCATCCGCCGGCCCGCATCGACTGCGCGCCATGACGGGCCATCGCGTGCCGTTCCACACGGCAGCATTCACGACAATTCCTGCGGGGAAAAGAAATCTGACGGGGCCGGCAATGCGGAAAGCGGACGGGGTGACTCGCACCCCGCCCGTCCTCCAAGGCAGCCATCGGCTGCCTACCCTCGTGCCAGAGAGTTCCGGGTCGGACGATGCGCCATGCAATGCGAGGCGCGGCTCCTGAAAAGGATGGGTCGGCGACCAACGCGCCGTCGATCGATGCCCGCGTTCATGCGCGACTGTCATTACATTTGCACGACAGACCGGCCGCATCGGCGGATATTCAATGAATGTCTCACGCGATGCGCATGCCGTTTCTGATGCAGGTCAACCAAGGCCCGTTTCGTGCGTGACAGCGCGCCATTCACTCCGCGCCACGCACGAGCAAGACAGGCACTTGCGCGAGGTGCGCAACGCGGCGCGCGACGCTGCCGATCAGCCAGGCGGCGATGCCGCGCCGGCCATGCGTGCCGACCACCAGCAACTCCGCACGCCAGTGCACGGCGTCGCGCATCAGCGCATGGGCCACGTCGTCGCTGGTCGGACGCGTTTCGACGATACCGCGCTTGGTCGGGTTACCGGTCGCATGGAACAGCGGACCGACCTTCGCGAGTGCATCCTCGCCCTCCGCACGGTACGCATCCTCGAGCGCGCGCACCGGCACGAAATCCGTCAGACGAACCGCGCGATCGATCACGTACGCCGCATACAGCAACGTCGTCGGCGCCGCGAAGCCGAGCCCGACAAGCACCGCGTGCAGCGACGGCTCGCTGCCGTCGACCGCGAACATCAGCCGCTGCAGCGTGCCGTCCGACGGACGTGCATAGCCGGCCGGCACGATCAGCAGCGCGCAGCGCGCGCGCGTCGTCAGCGTGTCCGACATCGCGCCTTCGACGAGCCGCAGCAGCCCGTGATGCGGATTCGCGCCGACCACGAGCACGTCTGCGCGCCACGCCAGCGTGTCGTTCACCAGCGCATCGGCGACCGTGCCGCCCGTGACCGACGTATCGATGACGACCTGCTCGACCTCGATGCCGCTGTCGTCGAACAGCGCCGCGATCCGCGCGTTGGTGGCTTGCGCCTCGCGGATCATGTCCTCGCGCGCCGACGTCAGCAGCGCGTCGATGCGCGGGATGTCGGGCAATACGAGGCGCGGGTTGTCGATCGTGCAGACGATGCGCAATCGCATGCCGGCACGCAGAAGCGTGCGCGCGTAGCGCGCGGCGGCCAGCGATTCGGGCGTCGGATCGACGGCCAGCGCGATTCGCGCGAGCGTCGGGATGGACTGGGCAGGCTGCATGGCGAAGGCCTCCGTGCGGGCGCGTCGTCGCGGAACGACGACGGGAGCTTCGCGCGGAAGCGGCGCGCGACGGCCGGGCGGCCGAACGGCTGGCGCGGTCGCGGGGATCGCCGGGTGACCACGCGAAGCGCGGACAAGCAATGCGTTCAGCATAGGACGTCCGGCCCACGCGCGCATGATCGTGATCAACGATCGCGCAGCCCCTGCCCGTACTGCTTACGACTTCGTCGGCACCGATGCAGCCGGACGGTTCGCGTAGAACAGTGCATACGCGATGCCGAGCAGCACGATCCATACCGGCCCGATCACGAGCGCGACGCGCGTGTCGGGCGTGAACGCCATCAGCACGACGACCAGCGCGAGAAACCCGAGCGCGATGTACGAACCCAGCGGATAGAACGGCACGCGGATCGGCAGGCGCGCGATCTTGTCGGCTGAAAGCGTGCGGCGAAAGCGCATCTGCGCGATCAGGATCACGCACCACGTCCAGATCGCGCCGAACGTCGACACCGACGTGAGCCACGTGAACACGTGCTGCGGCGCGAGATAGTTGAGCAGCACGCCGATCAGCAGCAGCGCGACCGACACGATCACGCCGTACACCGGCACGCCGTTGCGGTTCACGCGGCCGAGGCTGGCCGGCGCCTGGCCCTGCTGCGCGAGGTTGTAGAGCATCCGCGCGGTGCTGAACAGGCCGCTGTTGCACGACGACAGCGCCGCGGTCAGCACGACGAAGTTGATGATGCCGGCGGCGGCCGAAATGCCGAGCCGCGAGAACGTCATCACGAACGGGCTGCCCTGCGTGCCGATCTGGTCCCACGGATACAGCGACATGATCACGAACAGCGCGCCGATGTAGAAAATCAGCACGCGCCAGAACACCGAGTTCACGGCCTTCGTCAGCGACTTCTCCGGGTTGCGCGCCTCGCCGGCCGTGAGGCCGAGCATTTCGACGCCGAGATACGCGAACATCACGATCGGCAGCGCGGCGATCACGCCGCCGATGCCGTTCGGCATGAAGCCGCCGTGCGCCCACAGGTTCGAGATGCCGGTCGCGACACCGCCGTTGCCGATGCCGAACGCGATCATCAACCCTCCGCCGACGATCATCAGCACGATCGTGACGATCTTGATCAACGCGAACCAGAACTCGAATTCGCCGTACAGCTTGACCGCGATGAAGTTCACAGAGCCCATTGCCATGAGCGCCGCGAGCGCCCAGATCCAGTTCGGCACGCCGGGGAACCACATGTGCATGTAGACGCCGACCGCCGTGATTTCCGCCATGCAGGTGACGATCCACACGAACCAGTAGGTCCAGCCGGTCAGGTAGCCGGCGAGCGGGCCGAGGTAGTCGCGCGCGTAGCGGCTGAACGCGCCGGCGACCGGATTGGTGATCGCCATCTCGCCGAGGGCGCGCATGATCAGGAAGATCGCGATGCCGCCCAGCAGGTAGGTCAGCAGGATCGCCGGGCCGGCCGTGCGGATCGCGGTGGCCGAGCCGAGGAACAGGCCGACGCCGATCGTCGCGCCGAGCGCCATCAGGTTGATGTGCCGCTCTTCCAGCCCGCGGTGCAACTGGTCTTCTGGTTGTTTCAAGTCCGTCTCCTGGCAGCCGCGCGCGGGCCGCCGTCATTGTGTCGATGTCAATGCGCGACCGTTCATGCCGATCTCGGCAGCCGAAAACGAAATAATCTCCGCCGTCGTTTTCCGAATGAGAAACGACACGGGTGCTGCGTCAATCCGATTGGAATCGCCGCGGATTATCCGTATTCTCCGGAACAATCCGGAAAACGGATCGGGCCTTTCACGGAATACGCCCGTGCGGCCCGTACGACGCGGCTGTGCGCGTGACGAGCGGCAACGGGATCAATCGCTTTCGGCGCGAACGAGCGCGCGTCGAATGTGCGCGATTAGGCGCACGCAATATGCAGGCGGGATTATATGAATGATCGGAGGTTTCACGCCAGCCGATTTTCTCAAATCGCGATGCGTGAAACCGCTGGCGGAATTCGAATGCGCGCGGCGCCGCGCACGCATTTATTTGGACAGCGTCGCCCTCACCGTATATTCGCCTTCGAGCGCACCGTGTTCGGGCCGCACGAAATAGCGCGACGAATCGAGATCGGCCGGCAGCGGCTCGACCGGATAGCCGTGCTTCTCCCACGCATCGAGGCCGCCCTTCAGCGCCCGGATGTTGTGGATCATCTTCTTGCGCTGCATCTTCGCGATGATGCGTTTCGCGGTCGCTTCGTTCGGGCACACGCAATAGACGACAATCGGCCGCTTCAACACTTCCGGATCGAGCAGGTCCGGCGAATCGAGATCGACCGGCACCGCACCGGCGATCCGGTACGGTTCGCGCTCGCGGATCGCCTTCGGCCGCGCGTCGAAGATCAGCGGCGGCTCGTCCGACGTCATCATCTCGACGAGCTGCGGCGGCGAGATGCGCACCTGCGCGAGATAGCGGCGGAACTGCACGCGGCGCACCCAGCGGTACAGCAGGAACGTGATGAAGATCGCGAGGAACGCGTCGAGGATCGTGCCGCCGCTCGCGCGCACCCACAGCACGAACTGGACGATCTGGTCGTGAATGGCCGCGCCGCCGACGAGCCAGAACGCGGCCCACAGCGACGCGCCGGCCAGATCCCAGAACAGGAACACGCCGACGCCGATCGCGGTCGTGCCGAGCAGCGGCGCCGACACAAGGCCGAGGCCCGGCAGGAATTTGGACAGCACGAGCAGCGGCGCGCCGTATCTTTCGAATACGTTACGCGCGAAGCGCAGCGTCGTGTCGAGCGACAGCGAGAAGCGCACGAGGCCGTTCAGCAGGCGCCGGCCGCGCGTGCGGCCCATGAAGAACCACAGCGAATCGGCGAGCATCGTCGCGCCGATCGCCGCCGCGAACATGCTGGCCCACGACGCCTGCCCCATCGCCGCCATCGTGCCGCCGAGAATCAGCATCGGCACGGCCGGCACCGGCACGCCGAGCTGCGTGATCAACACGCTCGCGAACACGGCCCACGGGCCGAGCGACGATGGAATTGCAATGGGAAAGTGCCACACGGCGGCGCTCCTGGAAGACATGCGGGCCGCGCGACGGGGGCCGTCGGACCGGCTGCGCAACGGCCGCCGCGGCACGTCCGCAGCAGACCTTGTGCATCACGCGCATTCTAAACGGGTTTGACCGGAATCGCGCGGAACACACGCCATCGTCACGGGCTTCAGGCCGACGGCTGCACCACTTGCGACAGTTACGCGTCCGGGCGCTGCGCGAGCCTTGCGACGTGCTCCGCGTAGTCGGGAAACGCGGCTGTCAGCATGGCCGCGTCCGCCAGCTCGAATTCCGCGAACTCGAAGCCCGGTGCAACCGTGCAGCCGACCAGCGCGACGTGCTCCGGCGACGCGCAGCGCGCGCCGAACCAGCGCCCGGCCGGCACGACCGTCTGGAACACGGTGCCCGGATGCGTGAGCGGGTTGCCGAGCCGGTGGATCGTCAGCCCGTCGCGCTCGTCGAGCACCCACACCTCGAGCGGATCGCCTGCGTAGAAATGCCAGACCTCGTCGGAGCGGATCCGGTGCCACGACGAATAGGCGCCGTCGCAAAGCAGGTAGTAGATCGCGGTCGATGCGGCGCGCGGTGCGCCGTCGGCCGGACGCACGACCGAATCGGCCGCACGGTAGGTTTCGCGGAAATAGCCGCCCTCGGGGTGCGGCTGCAGGTCGAACTGGCGGATCAGGTCGGTGGCGGAAATCGGCATGGCGGATGACGTCGGCAAGGTAGGAATCCGGCATCCAGCGTACGGCCCGGTTCGTCGCGGATGCGATCGGGTGCCGCCGGATACCGCTGCGTCGATCGCCGCGGCCATGCGCGCGGCGAGGAATCGGACACGGTCGATGCTGCCAGAACTGCGGGTCGGGATGCAACCCGCGGGCGTCAATGGCGCCTATGCGTGCGCATCCGGGGCGCCCTCTCGTCCGGACGACGCATGCGTCGAACGCGACAGGCGCACTCGCGCGCGCTGCGCCGATCAGCGCGTCGCGCGTTCCATCAGGCAGACATCCGGCAAAGGCGCGCGGCAGTCTCCTGCCCGCAACCGCTCATGCGTCAGCAACGCACCGCATGCATCACGCGGTCGCCGGCGCGCCCGGCTCGCTGTGCCGCACCAGCAGCACGGGCCGGTCGGCCGTGCGCAGCAGCGATTCCGCGACGCTGCCGAGCAGCAGCCGGCGCAGCCCGTGCCGCCCGCTCGTGCCCATTACGATCAGGTCGGCGTCGGTTTCGGCCGCCGTGCGCATCAGCACCGTGGCGACATCCTCGCCGTACGCGTCGAGCGCGCGCACGGTGCCCGGCACGTGCTGCTGAGCGAGCTCCGCTTTCGCAGCGTCTAGCACCGGCGTCGCAGCGGCGGTGGCCGCCGCATCGCCGTCGCGCTCGGCTGCGAAGCCCGCGTCGACGTCGACGAGCTGCGGCCGATGCTCGACGACATACGCGCAGGTGACCTCGCCGCCGGACGCCGCCGCGATCCGGATCGCCTCGTTCAGCGCGAGACGCGCGCTCGGGCCGCCGTCGAGCCCGACGAAAATCCGCTTGTACATGGTCCGTCCCTCCGACCGGGCATGCGTCGCGCGTTGTACGACGACGGCCCGTTACCGCAAGCCGGCCCGTTGCCGGCTCGCCTGCCGAACAGTCTGCCCCACGTGCCGACGCGCTCGTTGACGCGCGTCAAGCGCGGCCGGCGCGCCCGCTGCTCCACGCCGTTTGCCGCATTTTCAGCTGACCCTATTACATAAAACGTGTAAAACGCGCACAATTTCATCTTCAAAATAGACGCTGTACGCAGCCGGTGCGAGTTTTGCCCGGTTTTGCCGCGCTGCCCGAGTGCTGCGGGCCGCCCCGACAACAGAATGGCCATCGAATGACCGCCAGTGGAACCCCGACGCGTGATTCCCGAGGGCCCACGCGCCTCCAGAGCATGTTACGCCAGCCGCTTGCGGCTGGCATCGTCGCGCTGTGCGCCGGCGCGGTGCTGTCGCTCGGCGTCGCGCTGCTGGTGCGCGAGCAGTGGCAAGGCGCCGTCCGTACGCGCTTCGAGCGCCGCACGACGCACGTGACCGCGATGCTGCGCCACGAGCTGCAGTCCGGCGTCGCCGTGCTCGAAGGCGCGCGCGGCGCATTCAGCCTCGTCCCGGAAATGACGCCCGAGCAATGGCGCCGGTATGCGGAGACGCTCGATCTCGACAGCGGCCGCTCGCCGGTGCGGCAGATCGGCTATGTGCCGCTGCCGCCCGCGACACGCAGCGCCCTCGCCGGCTCGAAACCGATGCCGGGCGGCGCGCTCGCGGCCGCGGCGCTCAGCGCGCCCCCGTCGAGTTCGCCTGTCGTGCGCTTCGGCGCGTCCGACGCAGCGCCGCTGGCGCGCGCGCTGCAAACCGGCGACATCGCGCTCGGCGTTCACCCGGCCGACGACGACACGTCCCGCGACGCGCGCACCCTCACACTGTTCCTGCCCGTGAGCGCCTCGCCGCATGCGGCCGCCACGCCGTCCGGCACGCGCGAAGCCGGCGCCGACGGGATGCTGTTCGCAGCGCTGAGCCCACGGCGCCTGGTCGAGCGCGCACTCGACGCGGAACGCGGGATCGACCTGTGGATGACCGCCGGCGGCGATCCGCGCGCGATCGCCAGCGTCGAAACGACGACCGACGAGGCATTGGCTTCGCCCGACCTGTTGCGGCGCACCGACGTGCTGAATTTCGGCGGCACCGTGCTGACGCTCGCCTATTCCGCTGACGGCCGCCCGAGCGCAACCGGCGCGCAGCGCGCGGCCGGCACCGTGCTTGCCGCCGGACTGATCGCGTCGTTCGCGTTCGCGGCGCTCGTCCATGCGCTGATGCGCGGCCGGTCCGGCGCCACGGCCGATTCCGGCGCGAACAGCCGCGGCATCCTCAACGAGGCGCGGATGATGGGCATTATCCGTTCGTCGATGGAAGCGATCATCACGATCGACGAGAAGCAAACGGTCGTGATCTTCAATCCGATGGCCGAGCAGGTGTTCGGCGTGTCCGCGATGGAGGCGATCGGCGCGCCGCTGTCGCGCTTCATCCCCGAGCGGTTCCGCGCCGCGCACGCGAGGCATGTCGACCAGTTCGGCGTGACGGGCGTTTCCGAGCGGCAGATGGGCCGCCAGCGCGTGCTGTTCGGGCTGCGCGCCAGCGGCGAGGAATTTCCGATCGAGGCGTCGATCTCGCAGATTCGCGACGCGTCGGGCAAGCTCTATACGGTGATGCTGCGCGACATCACCGAGCGGCTGCGCGCCGAGAATGCTCTGAAGCAATCACGCGAGGAATTGCGCGAACTGTCGGCGAACCTGCAGAACGTGCGTGAAGAAGAAAAGACGCGCATCGCACGCGAGCTGCACGACGACCTCGGCCAGCAGCTCACCGCGCTGAAGATGGACCTGTCGGTGGTCGAGCAGCAGTTGCGCGTGCCCGGCCGCGCGCAGCCGGACGAAGGCATGCTGTCGCACCTGCAGGGCATGCGGCGGCTGATCGACGCGACGGTCGCGTCGGTGCGGCGCATCGCGGCCGACCTTCGGCCGGTGATGCTCGACGATCTCGGCCTCGTGCCCGCGATCGAATGGCTCGCGAACGATTTCACGAACCGCTACGGGATCGATGTCGAGCGTCACATCGAAACGGGCGGCCTTACGTTCACCAGCGCGGGCGCGACCACGCTGTTCCGGATCGTCCAGGAAGCGCTGACGAACGTTGCGCGCCATGCGGATGCGACGCGCGTCGCGCTGCGGCTCGACATCGAGGACGGCTTCTGCGTGCTGCGCGTCGCGGACAACGGCCGCGGCGCGGCGCCCGGCGGCACGGTCCACGAGGACAAATCGTTCGGCCTGATCGGCATTCGCGAACGCGCGCACATGCTCGGTGGTACCGTGACGATCGACACCGCGCTCGCGCGCGGTTTCTCGATTACCGTCGCGTTACCGCTCAGTACCGTCCAACAGGAAACCCTCATCACATGATCAAGGTGCTCATCGCCGACGACCATACGCTCGTGCGCGACGGTCTGCGGCACATCCTCCAGAACGCCAGCGGATTCGAGGTGGCCGGCGAAGCCTGCGACGGCCCGTCGACGATCGCGCTCGTGCGCTCGACGCCCGCGCAGGTGCTCGTGCTCGACCTGTCGATGCCGGGCCGCAACGGCGTCGAACTGATCAAGCAGATCAAGGACGAGAAGCCCGCGCTGCGCGTGCTCGTGCTGACGATGCACGCGGAACAGCAATATGCGGTACGCGCGTTCCGCGCGGGTGCGTCAGGCTATCTGACGAAGGAAAGCGCGAGCGCCGAATTGGTCGGCGCGGTCACGAAGGTGGCGTCGGGCGGCGTCTACGTGAGCCTCGCGATGGCCGAGCAGTTCGCGCAGAGCCTGAACGAGCCGGCCGAGACGCTGCCGCACCAGCGGCTGTCCGATCGCGAATTCGACGTGTTCCGACGGATCGCCGCCGGCCAGACGCTGACCGAGATCGCGCACGCGCTGTGCGTGAGCGCGAAGACGGTCAGCACCTACAAGACGCGAATCCTGGAAAAGATGCAGATGCCGCACGAAGCGGCGCTGGTGCGTTACGCAATGCGGCACAAGCTGCTCGACGAAACGGACGACGTGTAACGGACGACGTGTAACAGAGGATCGCGAACCGCACCGGCCGAGCCGGTGCGTGACTTTACCTGGCGGGCACCGGGCACGCGAGATCGCCTTCCTCGCAGGACAGATAGGCCTTCAGCGTTTCCGTACGCGCTTTCGTCAGATCGTCGAGGCAGGTCGATACGACCATCGGATATACACTACCGCCCTCGGCGTTCGCGCTGGAGAAACTGCACTCGGCATCGCGGTACGCGATCCACGCGCGCTGCGCATTCACGAGTTTGTCGGCAAGCGGCCGTGCATCGCGCAGGCGCGCGGTGACGGACTGGTAGGTCCGGTTCAAATCCCCGTCGGATTTCTTGTACGCGCGATCGGCACACGCCGTCATCGTCGCCTGATCCGTTGCGTCCGCACAATTCGCCTGTGCATGGGCGACGTTCGCCGCCAGTGCCAGCGAGCACAGCAGGCCGGTCAAGACACGCATGGATGCTCCTTGTTGTTCGTTGAAGTCGTGGAAGCCGGTGCGGAGCCTGACGCCCCTGCCGCGCCTCGGCGCGCGGCGACACCGTCCGCGATGCTAGCGCACGCGCGTCCGCTTGTCAGCCGGCATCATGCTCGCGCGTCGGCTTGCATATCATCCACGCGCGCCTACACTGGAAAAATTGATACGCCGCTTCAGGCCAGCGCTATCGCGTCCATCCCGTCCCGCTTCCGCGCATTTCTCAGCGCATTTCGCGTTCGTGCCGCCGAGCGGGCCTGACGTTTCGTCAGCCGATTTCCTCTGCCTTGCGCAACGCGCAATCGCCGCCGCTCTCTGGAGGAAATCATGAGCTATCACCTGGAAGGCCGTCTGCTCGAGGTCTGCAACTGTCGCGTACTGTGCCCGTGCTGGATCGGCGAGGATCCGGATTTCGGCGTGTGCGACACCATCGTCGCCTGGCATGTCGACAAGGGCACGATCGACGGCGTCGACGTCGGCGGCAACACGATCGCCGCGGTGTGCCGCGTGCCGGGCAATATCCTGGAAGGCAACTGGACGGCTGCGATCTACGTCAGCGACACGGCGTCCGACGAGCAGGAGCAGGCGCTGCTCAAGGTCTACACGGGACAGGCCGGCGGCCCGATCGCCGAACTAGCGAAACTGATCGGCAAGGTCGTGTCGATCGAGCGCGCACCGATCCGGTTCGACGTCGAAGGCGCGCGCGGCACGCTGTCGATCGGCACCGACTATCACGCGGAACTCGAGCCGTACCTGGGCCCGAGCGGCGCGCAGACGACGCTGACCGACACCGTGTTCTCGACCGTGCCCGGCGCCCCCGTGTTCGTCGGCAAGGCGCCCGTCTACCGGTCGAAGAATGCGGCGATCGGCATCGACGTCGATCTGAAGAATCACAACGCGTTGCAGAGCACGTTCCTGTTCGACGCGTGAATCGCGGCCGCACGGAAACGGCCATGGCAGCGTCGCTGCACCGGCGCCTGTTTCCGCTCGTGCTCACGAGCCTCGTTGGATTCGCGTGGGTCACGCTGTGGGCGTGGACGCGCAGTCCGTACGGGCGTTATCTCGAGCACGGCGACGGTGCCGCCTCCGAACCGTTCAGCGCACTTTGTCGCGCGCTGCCGGGCGGCGCGCTATGGCTGCCGGCCGTGCTCGACGCGGCCGCCTGGACGCTGATGATCCTTGCGATGATGCTGCCGACCACGCTGGCGCTGTTCGATGCGTTCGCGCGCGTCGTCGCGAACCGCCCCGATCAGGCGCGCCTGCTCGCGCTCGTCGGCGTCGGCTACGTCGTCGTGTGGAGCGGATTCGGCCTCGTCGCGCACGGGCTGCATGCACTGGTGCTGACGGGCGTCGCGCATGTGCCGGCGCTCGCGTGGCGCGGCTGGCTGATCGGCGCGGCCGTGTTTGCGCTCGCCGGTGCATTTCAGTTCAGTTGGCTGAAGGAACACTGCCTGGACCGGTGCCGCACCCCTTTCAGTTTCGTGATCAGCCGCTGGCGCGGCCGCACGCCGTTGCGCAACGCATTTGCGCTGGGCGCAAGCCACGGGCTCTTCTGCGTCGGGTGCTGCTGGGCGCTGATGCTGCTGATGTTCGTCGTCGGCGCCGGCAGTCTCGGCTGGATGCTGTCGCTCGCCGCGCTGATGGCCATCGAAAAGAATGCGGCGTGGGGACGGCAGCTCACGGCGCCGCTCGGCGCCGCGCTGTTCGGCGCGGCCATGCTGATCGTCGCGAACCACGCGTGAGGCCCGCGATGCGCCCGCCCGCCTCCGCATTCGCGCTGCACGTACGGCCGGGCGTGCGGGTCGCCGCGCTGACGTCCGTCGCGATGCTCGCATTCGCGTCGAATTCGCTGCTGTGCCGGCTCGCGCTGCAGGCCGGGCGGATCGACGCGGCCAGCTTCGGCAGCCTGCGCCTCGTGTCGGGCGCGCTGATGCTCGCGATCGTTGCCCGCGCGGGTGCGCGACGGCCCGCCCCGCCCGCGGACTGGCCCGCGGCGGCGATGCTGTTCGCCTATGTCGCGTGCTTCTCGTTCGCGTACCTGACCGTCAGTGCCGCAACCGGCGCGCTGATCCTGTTCGGCGCCGTGCAACTGACGATGTTCGCGGCGGGATGGCGCGCCGGCGAACGGTTCGCCCCGGCGGGCTGGGCCGGGTTCGGCGTCGCGCTCGGCGGGCTGCTGTATCTCGTGTCGCCGGGGCTCGCGGCGCCGACGCCGCAAGGCGCCGCGCTGATGACCGTCGCCGGCATTGCATGGGGCATCTATTCGATACGCGGCCGCAAGCCCGCCGATCCGGTCGCGGCGACCGCCGGCAACTTCCTGCGTGCCGCACCGCTGGCGCTCGCGTTGAGCGTCGCGCTCGCCCCCCGCATGCGCGTGACGCCGGCCGGCGTCGCGCTTGCCGTGCTTTCCGGTGCGCTCACCTCGGGCCTCGGCTACGTCGTCTGGTATGCCGCGCTGCGGCACCTCACGGCCATGCGCGCCGCGGCAATCCAGTTGTCCGTGCCGCCGATCGCCGCGTGCGGCGCCGTGCTGTTCCTGTCCGAACAGCCGACCTGGCGGCTCGCGCTCGCATCGGCCGCCATCCTCGGTGGCGTCGCGGCGGTGCTCGCGACCCGTGCTCGCCAGGCAGGCACCGCGCCGTGACCCCACGCAGGCGCACCGCGCTCGCCCCGGCATTCGTGCCTGCGGAAACGAAAAACCCGTACACGGATACCGTGCACGGGTTTCGGGGGAACCGCAAACCGGGCGCCGTTGCGGGCGCCGGCCCGCTTAGTGGCCGAAGTACACCGACGAACGATCGGCGGCGGCCGGCACGACCACGCGTTGGCCCGACTGCGACGTCGCGGCGGCATTCGCGCCGTAGCCCGTTGCGTCAGCTTGCGCGCCGGTGTTCTGCGCTGCGGCGATCTTTGCCTGTGCGGCCTGGATGTTTTCCGGGTAGTTCACCCAGTCGTTCGGGTTGTAGCCGGCCTTTTCCAGCTGGACCAGCTCGGCGCGCACTTGCGCGCGCGTCAGCGGCTGCTGGTTCGATTGGGCAAACGAGACGACCGGTGCGGCCACCAGGGCGGCCAGTGCAACTGCCTTGATCAGCGATTTCATGATGCGTTACCTCCAGGATTGTTTTGTCAGGCGCTTCGGACTCGGGGTCGTTGCGCATGGGTAGAAGTCTAGGAGGCGCGACTATCAGGGTAAATACTTAAATCGCAAATTCACTGTTGACGGAAACCGTACAATTTCGCCGGAATAGCCACAATCATCAGACGATTGTCGACATTCATGCGCCGAATGCTGCGATACAGCATCTGGCGCGCGCGGCCCACGCGTCAGCGCGATGGGTCGATGTCCGCCGAGGCCATCAGCCTGTCGAACAGCAGTGCCTTGAGGCGGACCAGATCGTCGGCGCCGGTCTCGCCGAACGCCGCGTGATGCAGCGTCAGTGCCGGCGCCGCCGGATCGGCATGCACGGCCCGCACCGTGCCGTCGAGCGCCAGCTGCTCGACGCGGTCGCCCGCCGCGTACGGCAGCATCGCTGCGAAATCTGAACGGCTTCGTTACTGCGAGGCGCCCGTCGCGTCGGGAGCGACCGGCGCGGGCGGCTGGGTCGGCGTGGCGGCCGGCGCAGCACCGATGCCCGCACTGCTGTCGCTCGTCGTACTTGCGCCCACTGCCGGCGGCTGCGCTGTCTGCGGTTGCGATGCGCCTGGCGATAATGCAGCGGCCGATGCGGCCACTTCGGACGCCGGTATCCATTCCTCGACGATGCCGCCGGACGCCGCTTCGGGCGCCGATGCCGCCGACGCGGCCGATGCCGCGCCTTCGTCGGCCTCCGATGAAGGCTCCATGCGCTGCGTCCTGACCGGCGCGGGCGCCTTCGTCGGCTCGGGCCTGAACCACGTGTCGAACAGATCCGTCGCACGCTCGCGCAGCGACGCGAACCAGCCGGGCGACGGCTCGGTATCGAATTTCGCCTTCGTGTCGACGATCCGGGCGCGCTGCGCGCGCTGAAAGAAATCGCCGACGATCGGCAGCGCACTGTGCGCGCCCTGCCCCCAGTAATCGCTGCGCAGCGTCACGCGGCCGTCGTCGAAACCGACCCACGCACCGGCGACGAGGCCGGGCTGCATCAGGATGAACCAGCCATCCGCGTTGTCCTGCGTCGTGCCCGTCTTGCCGGCTACATCGCCGCGAATGCCGAAGCGCGTGCGGATGCTGCCGCCCGTGCCGCGCGTCACGACATCTCGCATCACGTCGAGCAGCGTCTTGTCGGTTTCGGCGTCGAGCGCGCGCTCGGGCGGCGCCGGCGCGTACTCGGCGAGCACGTCGCCCTGGCGGTTCTCGATGCGCGTCACCATCTGCGGTTCGACATACAGCCCGCCGTTCGCGATCGTCGCGTACGACGCGACCATCTCCTTCAGCGTGACCGGGCTCGTGCCGAGCGCGAGCGACGGCACGCGTTCGAGCGGGCTTTCGCGCACGCCCATGTCGCGCGCGAGCCGCGCGACCGCCGTGGGCCCGACCTTCTCCATCACCTGCGCGGTGATCCGGTTGCGCGACAGCGCGACCGCGTCGCGCAGCGTCATCGGTTTGCCCGTCGGCGGCACGTCGTCGTTCGGCCGCCAGATCTCGCCGCCCTTCAGCGGGATCTCGACCGGCTGGTCGATGAACGTGTCGTCCGGCTTCATCCCGCCCGCGAACGCAGCGCCATAGACGAACGGCTTGAACGTCGAGCCCGGCTGGCGCCGTGCCTGCGCGACGTGGTCGAACGGCTCGTTGGTAAAGTCGCGGCTGCCGACCCATGCGCGGATCTGCCCGTCGCGCGGATCGATCGCGAGGAAGCCGGCCTGCACGTCGGTCTTCGTCTTGCACAGCGCGCGCATGAAGCCGCGGTCGGCCGCGAGCAGCTTCATCGCGGCCGCGTCGTCCTTGCCGGTGTCCTGCGCGGCCTTGTACTCGGGCGACTCGCGCATGAAGGTGCGGAACACCTCGTTGTCGGTGCCGCAGCCGTCGCGGCCGCTCCACGCGTTGTTCGCGATGCCCTGCAACTGATTACCCTGCAGCGTGAGCGCCTGCGTCGCCATCTGCTGCAGCCGCGAATCGATCGTCGTGCGCACGATCAATCCGTCCGAGTAGATGTTGTAGTCGTTGCGGTCGGCCCACGCGATCAGCCATTTGCGCAATTGCTGCGCGAAATGCGGCGCCGGCCCCGGCGGCTCCTTCTGGCGCTCGAAGTCGATGCGCAGCGGCCTGCGCTGCAACTGCGCGAACTGCGCCGTCGACAGCTTGCCGTACTTCACCATCTGGCCGAGCACCGTGTTGCGCCGCTGCAGCGCACGCTCAGGGTTCAGCACCGGGTTGTAGTAGCTGTTGCCCTTAAGCATTCCGACGAGCGTCGCGCTGTCGAGCACGTCGAGTTCGTCGGCCGACTTGTCGAAATAGGTGCGCGCGGCCATCTCGACGCCGTACGCGTTGTACAGGAACGGCACCGTGTTCAGGTAGGTCTCGAGGATCTGGTCCTTGCTGTAGACGGCCTCGATCTTCAGCGCGGTGATGGCTTCCTTCACCTTGCGCGTGAGCGTCGGCGCGCGGCCGATCTCGTCCGGATACAGGTTGCGAGCGAGCTGCTGCGTGATCGTCGAGCCGCCCTGGCGACTGCCCGAGAACGTATGGAGCGCGGCCGACGCGGTGCGTTTCCAGTCGAGGCCGTGATGCTCGTAGAAGCGATGATCCTCGGTCGCGATCAGCGCGTCGACCATGTGCGGCGAGATCTGCTTGAGCGGCACCCACTCGCGGTTCGACGGCTTGAATTCGGCCAGCAGCTTGCCGTCGGCGGACAGCACCTGTGCGGGCTGGTCGACGCGCGCCTTGCGGATGTCGCCGATGCCCGGCGTGAACGGGATCAGCACGATCACGTACAGCACGAACAGCACCGGCACGCCGGCGGCCGTGAGCAGTACGCCGCGGCGCGTGGGACGACGGAGATGCTGCCACGCGACGGCGGCGAGAGGCTTGACCCTCGCGACGGCGGCAGCCGCGACGGGTTGGGCGCGCGCAACCCAGCTGGCACAGAAGTCACGCACTGACGACACGTTTCGGCGATTCACGCGGGTGGAGCTCGGCTGAAAAGGGTGCATCGTACCAAAACTCGCGCGGCCCGCCGGCCGTGGCGGCCTTGCGCCGGCGCGCACCGCACGGCTTCGCGACCGGTCGCACGCAAAAAAGGCGCGTGCCCCCGCAACGGGAACGACGCGCCAGGCCTGGTACGACAACCGGGTAGCCGCGCGACGGCGGCCGATCTGTACCGCTGCTCAGCGCACGAGAAAACCGTAGGTCAGCGGATCGCGCTCGTCGACGATCCAGTTCGCGAAACCGCAGATATGCGCGCTGCCCTCCACTTCCGGGATCACGGCCGGGATGTCGCCGACCGTCGTCTCGCGCAGCACGCGCCCCTTGAAGATCGTGCCGACGATCGATTCGTTGACGAGCGTGTCGCCGGCCGCGAGCAGCCCGCGCTGGTACAGCTGCGCGACGCGCCCGCCGGTGCCGGAGCCGGTCGGCGAGCGGTCGACCTCGCGATCCGCGAACACGCAGCAGTTCGCCTGCGTCGAGCCCGGATGGCGCGGCGCGTTCGCGATGATCGTGCCGTAGATATGGTTGATTTCCGGAATCTCCGGATGCATGACCGGGTACTTCGCGTTCGCGGCGGCCTTCACTTCCGCACCGAAGCGGATCAGCCTTTCCACCGCCGATTCGCGCACCGGCAGGTCGAACGGCGCGCCGTCGACGTAGAAATAGAACGCGCCGCCATACGCGATGTCGCCGGTCACGGTGCCGAACGACGGCGTATCGACCGACACGTCGCGCCGCCAGATGAACGACGGCACGTTGACGAAGCGCACGGGCCCCGCATGCTCGCCGTCCCACCTGACGAAGGCCTCGATGAAGCCGCACGGCGCGTCGATGCCGACCCGCGTTTCCGGCATCGTGCGCTGCACCCAGCCGAGTTCGACCGCGGCGGTCGACAGCGCGATCACGCCGTGCCCGCAATGGTCGCTGTAGCCTTCGTTGTGCACGAAGATCACGCCGAAATCGGCGTTCGGCGACACGGGCTCGGTCAGGTAGCCGCCGTACATGTCGGCGTGGCCGCGCGGTTCGAACATCAGCGCGCGGCGGATCTCGTCGGCGTTCTCCTTGAGCCATGCGCGGCGCTGGACGATCGTGTCGCCAGGCAGGCGCGGCAGCCCGCTCGTGACGATGCGGAACGCTTCGCCGCCCGTATGGACTTCGACGGTGGAAAGGGATCGGGAAATTTTCATGTTCGGTCGAATGCGTTGAATCGAAGGACGGCGGCCGGGCCGCCGTCCGATGGCAGACTGGCCGTTACTTCGCGTACGGCTCGGGCAGGCCGTTGCGGATCACGTAGACGGACGTCGGCGCGCCCTTCAGGTCGCCGTTCGCGTCGAACGAATAGGTGCCCGCGACGCCCGCATAGTTCGACTTCGCGAGCTGCGCGATCAGCTTCGCCTTGTCGGTGGTCGTGCCGGCCTTGGCCATCGCGTCGGCGAGCAGCTTCACGCCGTCGTAGTAGTTGACGCCGTAGACCTGCGTGTCCGTGTGATAGGCGTCGTGGTACTTCTTCAGGAATTCGCGCCCGGCCGGCGTCTTCTCGAGCGCGACGCCGCCCTGCGCGCAGTAGACGATCGATGCCGCATCGCCCGCCACCTTGCCCATGTCGGCCGAGCAGATGCCGTCGCCGCCGAGCAGCTTGGCGCGCAGCCCGCGCTGCTTCATCTGCTTGGCCATCGGCGCGCCCTGCGCCGCATAGCCGCCGAAGAAGATCACGTCGGGGTTGCCGGCCTTGATCTTGGTGAGAATGCCGAAGAAATCGGTGGCCGACGAACTCGTGTATTCCTGGTCGACGATCCTGATCCCGTTCGCCTTCGCGACGTTCATGAACTGCTCGGCGACGCCCTGCCCGTACGCGGTGCGATCATCGACGACGGCCGCGGTTTTCGCATTCAGCGTCTTCGCGGCGAACGTGGCCATCGTGCCGCCGAGCTGCTCGTCGCTCGCGCCGATCCGGAAGATGTTCTTGAAGCCCTGCTTCGTGAGTGCCGGATTCGACGCAACCGGCAGGATCGGCACGCCCGCATTCGAGTACACGCGCGATGCCGGGATCGCGACGCCCGAGTTGTACGGCCCGAGCACCGCGACGACGCCCTTGTCGACGAGGTTCTGCGCGACCTGCACGCCGGCCTTCGGGTCGGCCTGGTCGTCGTCTGAAATCAGCTTGAAGGTGACGGTCTTGCCGCCAACCTTCACGCCTGCCTTGTTGAGTTCGTCGATGGCAAGACGCGCGCCGTTTTCGTTGTCCTTGCCGTTCGCGGCCTGCGGGCCCGTCAACGGCGCCGAATGACCGATCATCACGACTTCCTGCGCGTGCGCGGAAGTCAGCGCGCCGGCGGCAACAGCCACCGAGAGCGCGGTAACGAGGTGTCGCATGATGTCTCCTGATTGGTTTTGTGTGAAACCAATGTAGGACACGCGTGGTCACATCGCAAGCAATTTCAAAATAATTTTCGCGATTCTGGTCATATTTCAGACCAGAACGAAACCGGGCGCATCACTTCGGCGCGATGTCGCGCCGCACGCGGCGGATATGCTGCTCGACATAGAACGCAGCCGCATCGGCATCGCCGGACACGATCGCCTCGTAGATCAGCCGGTGTTCGGACACGTAGAGCCGGATCCGGCCCGCGTCGTAGATGCCGTCGTCCTTCAGCCGCTTCCATAGCGGCTGGTCCATCGTCTTCGCGACCTCGTCCGCGATCTTCACGATCAGCGGATCGCCGGTCATCAGCGCGAGCTGCCGGTGGAACAGCCGGTCGCTCTCGTTCCACAGCGCGCGCTGGTGCGGATCGTCGACGTCGGTGATGGTTTCCATCTGCGCGAGATAGCGCTCGGCGCCCGGATCGGCGCGGCCGTGCGAGGCAGCGAGGCGCGCGATCGCGGGTTCCAGGATCAGCCGCACGTCGAGCGTCGACGTCGGGCTGAAGTCGGCCTCGGACCCCGCACGCGTGTCGCCGCGTTCGGCGAGCACGTCGAGCGGCGACGCGACGACGTAGGTGCCCGAATTGCGCTTCGTGAACACCAGCCCTTCGTTCTGCAGCGCGCCGAGCGCCTCGCGCACGGCCGGCCGGCCGACCTGGAACAGCACCGCCAGTTCGCGCTCGGACGGCAGCCGCGATTCGGCCGCGTAGCGCCCCGCGCGAATCTCGTCGCGGATCTTCTCGGCGACCTGCTCGTAGATCTGCAGCGGCCTGAAACCGCCTTCGAGTGATTCGGGACGCGCGGACATCATCGTATGGCTCCTGCCCGGTCGCGGGCGTGGACTTGGAATGGGTTCGCACTATACCGGAGCGGCGCCGGCATCGAGACCACGGCGACCCTTCTGGACAGATATTAGAACCAAAACCGGCGCTTCGGTTTATTTTACGGGTTGCCGGTGCGACGGAAAGTGGTATAGATTCGATCCACACTGCCACCGTGTCACGGTATCCGGCAGCCCCTTGGCGGGCGCGTCATGCGCCCGTCGCCCACGCTCACCGACACCTGCGACGTACACGATGACCGCCCTTTCCCGGATTCCCGTTTTCGATGCGGCCGACACGGCCGCGCTGCTCGACTACCCGGCGCTGCTCGCCACGCTCAGGCAGGCCGTCGCCGAGTACGCGGCGGGCGAGATCGTCAGCCCCGAACGCCTGGTCGTGCCGCTGCAGGCCGGCGGCGTGATGCTGTCGATGCCGTCGAGCGCGCGCGACCTTGCCACCCACAAGCTTGTGAACGTATGCCCCGGCAACGGCGCGCGCGGGCTGCCGACGATCCTCGGCCAGGTGACCGCGTACGACGCGACCACCGGCGAGATGCGCTTCGCGCTCGACGGCCCGACGGTCACCGGCCGCCGCACGGCGGCCGTCACCGCGCTCGGCATCGACGCGCTGCATGGCGCCGCGCCGCGCGACATCCTGCTGATCGGCACGGGCAAGCAGGCGGCCAATCACGCGGAAGCGCTCGCGGCGATCTTTCCCGACGCGCGCCTTCACGTGCGCGGCACCAGCGCCGACAGCGCGGCCGCCTTCTGCGCCGCGCACCGCGCGCAGGCGCCGCGGCTCGCACCGCTCGACGGCGACGCGATTCCCGATGCGATCGACGTCGTCGTCACGCTGACGACGAGCCGCACGCCCGTCTACCGCGAAGCCGCGCGCGAAGGCCGGCTCGTGGTCGGCGTCGGCGCGTTCACTGCGGATGCGGCCGAGATCGATGCGAACACGGTGCGCGGCAGCCGGCTCGTCGTCGACGATCCGGCCGGCGCGCGTCACGAGGCCGGCGACCTGATCGTCGCGCAGGTCGACTGGCAGCACGTCGCGTCGCTCGCCGACGTGCTGGGCGGCGCGTTCGCCGTCGGCGGACCGCTGCTGTTCAAGAGCGTCGGCTGCGCCGCGTGGGATCTCGCCGCGTGCCGCACCGCACGCGATGCGCTGGACGCGCGCCTGGCCGGCTGACCCGGCAGCGAAGCCCACCGGCCGCGCGCGCGGCGCCGGTGCGGCGTTGCAACATCCGGAGCGCTCTGACACTTTTCCGCACGCGTTGTAGGAAACGCCCTACAACGCGTCGAAGCGGCCTACACCAACTTCCAATTCGGCCGATTTCATTTCCGGCGGCGCAACACGATACTGCCGGCATGAATGCCAGCTTGTCGCCCGCCCCGCTCAGGGTGTTTCTCGTCGATCACGCCGTTGCCGTCCGGCAGCGGATCGCGCTGCTCGTCGGCGCGATTCGCGGTGTCGCCGTCGTGGGCGAAGCGGAAGACGGCCAGCACGCGTTGACGCAGATCCGCGGCAGCCGGGCGGACGTCGTGATCGTCGACCTGCGGCTCGCGGACGGCAGCGGCCTCGACCTGATCGGGATGCTGTCGAAGGCCGCGCCGCGCATCGTCACGATCGTGCTGACGAATCATTCGGCGCCGGCATTCAGAGAGGCATGCGCGACGGCCGGAGCCGACTACTTCTTCGACAAGACCGTCGAATTCGACGCCGCGTGCCGTGTCATCGAATCCCTGGTGCACGCTCGCGTGCACCACCCCTGACAAGCCGGAGCGACTCATGTCCACCGCCACCGCCTGCCCCGCCGACGTACCCGTCGCGCCCCGGCCGACGACTCCGCTTCGTGCGGTCACGCGCGCCGACGCCGCCAAACATCCCGCCGCACGCTGCTCGGCCTGCGCGATGCGCTCGATGTGCCTGCCGCCGCAACTGACGGCCGCCGAATACGGCCGGCTCGACGCGATCATCTGCACGACCCGGCAGGTTCGCCAGGGCGACGCGCTGTTCCGCACCGACGATCCGTTCCAGAGCATCTATGCGGTGCGCGCGGGTTCGGTCAAGACGGTGATGATGCATCGCGACGGCCGCGAACACGTGACGGGCTTCCAGATCGCCGGCGACACGCTCGGGATGGACGGCATCGGCAGCGGCCAGCACTGCTGCGACGCGATCGCGCTCGAAGACAGCGTCGTGTGCGTCATCCCGTTCGGTGCGCTCGAAGCGGCGTGCCGCGAGATCAAGCCGATGCAGCACTTCCTCTATCAGATGCTGAGCAGCGAGATCGCGCGGAAATCGAGCCAGATGCTGCTGCTCGGCACGATGTCGGCCGAACAGCGCGTCGCGCATTTCCTGCTGAACCTGTCGTCGCGCTTCGAGGCGCGCGGCTATTCGGCGACCGAATTCAACCTGCGGATGACGCGCGAGGAAATCGGTTGTTATCTCGGGATGAAGCTGGAAACGGTCAGCCGGATGTTCTCGCGGTTCCATCGCGATGCACTGGTCGAAACGCGCGGCAAGCGCGTGCGCATCATCGACGCGCAAGCGCTCGCGCGGGTCTGACTCGGGTCGGACTGACGTACGCACCGGCATCGTCCGCGCGGCATCGCGCGCCGTGCGTCACCGAGCCGTGCCATCGGTCGCCGCGTCGCGCAGCATCACCCTGCCACCGTCCGCCTGCCACGCGATCAACGCCTGTTCGGCCTGAGCGAACGCGCGGTGCAGCGCATCGTCCACGTCATCGCCGCTGCACGGCGGCATCGGCCTGAGCGCCTCGTCATGAAACACCAGGTCTAGCCGCACGTCGTATGTGCGCGCGCCGTCGGCCGCCACGCGCGATTCGATTGCGAGGTGACAGCCGTCGATCAGCGCGCGAAACCGTTCGAGCCGCACCAGTTGCGCGCCGGCTTCGGCTTCGATCGCGGCCGAACCCGTGAATCCGAGGCAGGCGATCTGCATGCCCACGCCCATGTCGTTTCTCCTGACGGGGCCGCCCGCTCGTCGACCGCCTTGCATGCACCGCCCGCGCCGAAAGGCGGCGGTGCGTATTTCCCGTAGCGTGGCGCGAATTCTTCGATCGCTGGCCTGCCGATAAGTCTGTCCGCACCTCTGCCGGCGCGGCACCGTTCATACGTTGAATACCTGCGACGTCTTCATCTCGATCCACGTCATTCCGGCCCGCAGCCCTTCGATCATCGCCTCGCGCTCGGTCGGATACGCATGGCTGTGCTCGAACGTATGATGAAAGCGCGCGGCGCCGCTGCCGTGCTCGACCGACACGCGGCAGCGGAATTCCCCCGATTCGCACGGGCGCGTCTCGACTTCGACCGACCAGTCGCGTTCGTGAATGTTGCCCTGCAGAGTCATATGCCCTCCTGCGGTGTCAATCGCCGAGCCTGAAGTGGCCGCTGTGCAGCAGCACCGGCCGGCCGCCGATTTCCTCGAGCATCCGTCGTGCCATCGCTTCGATCGCCGGCCGGTGCGCGTCGAACGCGGCCAGCAGGTCGCGTTCGAGCAGCGACGGCGCGCCGAAATGGTCTTCCAGTGCCTCGGCCGTGACCGCGCACTGCACGCAACGTCCGTCGACCAGCGCCGAAAACGCGACGACCAGGTCGCGCGCGCAATATTCGGCCGGCTCGGGCGGGAAGGTAATGTGCATCTGTCCGCCTGTCATTGTCGTGATGACTCCATGACGAGAGCATAGTGGCGCGCGCGGCCGCCCGCTTGACCCACGTCAACCGGTTCGCTGCACCGCACGATCGCAGTGCGGTATCGTGCCGCCGCGTCGGTCCGATTCAGCTCGCTTCAGCCCGCATCGGGCTCGATCGCCGCGCCGCGCTCCGCGAGCAGCTCGCGCAGCACGCTGCGGTGGCAATGGCGCTCGTCGTCGCAGTAACAGCCGATCGAGAACGCGGTGGTCGCCGACAGCGCCGCCAGCAGGTCCAGCACCTTTGCCGGATCGCCATGCGCCATCTCCGCGCGGAAGTGGCGCTTGAACGCGTTCCATTCGGCGTCCGTTTCGGCCGCCTGCGCCTGCGCGACGAGCTCGGGGCTCGGCGACAGCGTCGGCAACCATACATCATAGTAGTTGCGCGACGCGAATTCCGCCTTCGGAACGCCGCGCGGCGGCCGCCGCACCGTCCCGATCCGCAGGCCCTCGCCGGCCGCGCGCGGCGTGCCGAGCTGGATGATCCGGATGCCCATGTCGCTCCTCTGTCCTGTGTCCGATTCCGTGATCGTACTGCCGCGCCTGGGCGCGCGTCAGCCGGGCAGCACGCATCGCGGCCGTGCAACAAAAAACCGGCTGCCTCCGCGACGGGAGACAGCCGGTTCGGCCGGCAGCGTTGCGCGCCGGGCGCGCGACGATCAGACGCCGCTCTTCAGCACCTTGCCGATTGCGTCGGCAACGATGCCGACGTTCGAGTCGTTCAGGCCCGCCACGCACATCCGGCCGGAACGCAGGATGTACACGCCGTGCACTTCGCGCAGCGCGTCGACCTGCGATTCGGTCAGGCCCGTGTACGTGAACATCCCGCGCTGCTTCACGTAGCGCGTGAGCGCTTCGCCGCTGACGTGGTCGCGCAGGCCGTCATGGATCGACTGGCGCATCCGCGCGATGCGGCGGCACATCGCCGACAGTTCCTCTTCCCACTGCTTGCGCAGCGCGGGCGTGTCGAGCACGGCCGCGACGACCTTCGCGCCGTAGGTTTGCGGGTTGCTGTAATTCGAGCGTACGGCGCCGGCCAGCTGGCCGAGCACGCGCTCGGCCGCGGCCGCATCCTCGCAGACGACGCTCAGGCCGCCCACGCGCTCGCCGTACAGCGAGAAGTTCTTCGAGAACGAGTTCGCGACCAGCGCCGGCACGCCGCGGCGGGCCAGCTCGCGCACCGCGAACGCATCCGCATCGAGGCCCGCGCCGAAGCCCTGGTATGCCATGTCGACGAACGGCAGCAGGCCGCGCGCCTCGATCACGTCGATCAGCTTTTCCCACTGGCCTTCGTCGAGGTCGACGCCGGTCGGGTTATGGCAGCACGCGTGCAGCAGCACGATGCTGCGCGCCGGCAGCGCGTCGATCGCCGCGAGCATCGCGTCGAACTTCAGGCCGCCGGTCGCCTCGTCGTAGTACGGATACGTGTTCACCGTGAAGCCGGCGCGCTCGAAGATGAAGCGGTGGTTTTCCCAGCTCGGATCGCTGAGCCACACCTGCGCGTCCGGGAAGTAGCGCTTCAGGAAATCGGCACCCACCTTCAGCGCGCCCGAGCCGCCGAGCGTCTGCAGGGTCGCGATACGGCCGGCCGCGCGGGCCGGGTGATCGGCGCCGAACACGAGCGCCTGCACGGCGTCGCGATACGCGGCCAGGCCGACCATCGGCAGATACGGCTTAGGGCCGCTCTCGCGCTGCAGCGCGGTTTCGGCTTCGCGCACGGCGCCCATCACCGGAATCCGGCCTTCGGCGTCGAAGTAGATGCCGATGCTCAGGTTGACCTTCCGGTCGCGCGGATCTTTCTGGAAGTTCTCGTTGAGCGTCAGGATCGGGTCGCCCGGGTACGCGTCGATGTGTTCGAACATGGCTTGAGTCGGTCTCGTTTGGAAGAATGGTCGGTGGTGGCCTGCGTCAGCCTGCGGACGCGCCGTCGCGCACCGCATAGCCTGCATCCTTCTGACGGAAGCGATACCCGATCGCGAGCACCGCGAGCCATACCGGGATCAGGTACACCGACAGGCGGAGATCGGGCGTCAGGTACATCACGACGAGAATGCCGGCCATGAATGCCAGGCACAGGTAATTCGTGAAAGGATAGCCCAGACTGCGGAAGGAAGTCTTCTCCCCGGCTGCGCGCTTGGCCTGACGGAACTTCAGGTGGATCAGGCTGATCATCGCCCAGTTGATGATCAGCGCCGACACGACGAGGCCCATCAGCACCTCGAACGCCTTGCCCGGCATGAAGTAGTTGACCAGCACGCACGCGCCGGTGGCGAGCGCCGACGCGCCGAGCGCGGCGAGCGGAATGCCGCGCTTGTTCACCGAGCACAGCACCTTCGGCGCATTGCCCTGCTGCGCGAGGCCGAACAGCATCCGGCTGTTGCAGTACACGCCGCTGTTGTAGACCGACAGCGCGGCGGTCAGCACGACAACGTTCAGCACGTTCGCGACCAGGTTGCTGCTCAGCGCGTGGAAGATCAGCACGAACGGGCTGCCGCCGCTGACGACCTTCTCCCACGGATACAGCGACAGCAGCACGGCGAGCGCGCCGATGTAGAAAATCAGGATGCGGTAGATGACCTGGTTGGTCGCGCGAGGGATGCTGTGCTTCGGATCGTCGGCCTCGGCCGCCGTGATGCCGACGAGTTCGAGCCCGCCGAACGAGAACATGATCGCGGCCATCGACATCACGAGACCCGACACGCCGTTCGGGAAGAAGCCGCCGTGCTGCCACAGGTTCCTGACGCTGGCCTCCGGCCCGGCATTGCCGCTGGCGAGCAGCCAGCCGCCGAAGCCGATCATCCCGACGATCGCCGCGACCTTGATGATCGAGAACCAGAATTCCGTCTCGCCGTACGACTTCACGCTGGTCAGGTTGATCAGGTTGATGACGACGAAGAACACGAGCGCCGACACCCAGGTCGGCACGCCCGGCCACCAGTACTGCACGTAGATCCCGACGGCCGACAGTTCGGCCATGCTGACGAGGATGTACAGCACCCAGTAGTTCCAGCCCGACAGGAAGCCCGTGAAGTGGCCGAAATACTTGTTGGCGAAGTAGCTGAACGAACCTGCGACGGGCTCGTCGACGACCATCTCGCCGAGCTGGCGCATGATGAAGAACGCAACGATGCCGGCCACCGCATAGCCGAGCAGCACGGACGGGCCGGCCATCTTGATCGTCTGCGCGATGCCGAGGAACAGCCCCGTGCCCAGCGCGCCGCCGAGCGCGATCAGCTGGATGTGCCGGTTCTTCAGCCCGCGCTTCAGGCCGTCGCTCTCGTTTCCAGAAACCATGTCTTCTCCACTCTGTCCGCCTCCGCCTGAAGCGGTGCGGCGCGCCTCGGTGTGCCGGGCGCTGTTTTTGCTGTGTCGGCGGCGTTCGTGGAGCCGCCGGGTTGGGGACTGCAATCTTCGCGTGGCGGCGCCCGATTCGCGTCCGCGTGCCCGCCAGACCGGCCGCCGACTTGTCGCCCACGCCGCATTGCTGCGGCCACACACGAAAATCCGGCGTCAGTTTAGCGTCGCGACGGCGAAATCGGGTTTCGTAACCCGTTCATGCAAACCCTACATTATGAGATAAGATTGCATCCAGGAGACAAATGAGGAAATAAAAATGCCTGAACCGGTTCTCGACCGCATCGATCGCCACTTGCTTTCGATCCTGCAGGAGAACGGCCGTGCGTCGAACCTCGATCTGGCGAAGGCCGTCGGCCTGTCGCCCGCGCAGACATTGCGGCGCCACCGGCGGCTGGAAGAGATCGGCGCGATCCGCCGCTATGAAACCCGGCTCTGCCCCGACACGCTCGGCTTCGGCGTCACCGCGTTCGTGCACGTGACGATGGAGCGCGGGCATATCCGCGATCTGTCGAAATTCCAGAAACTGGTGTCCGATCTCGCGCAGATCCAGGAATGTTTCTCGGTGACGGGCGACATCGACTATGTGCTGAAGGTCGTGGCACACGACCTGAAGGGGCTGTCGCAGTTCCTGCTCGAAACGCTGATGCGGATTCCCGGCGTGAGCGGCGTGCATTCTAGCGTGTGCCTCGACGAGATCAAATGCACGAGCGCGATGCCGGTTGAAGCGTGACAGCCGGCGCGCCTGCCGGTCATTCGCAGACGGGCGCCGGCGAGATCGACAGCGGCGTTGCCGCCACGTGGCGGTCGGTGTCGACATGGAATTCGCGCAACGTCAGACGGCCGTAAGTGACGGTCGGCCGGATTCGTCAGGCGATGTACCGTGGCCGCGAGCGGGTCGAGCAGTTGTTCCTTCTGACTCAGGCGGCCTACAACCTCACGCGCATGCGTACGCTCGCGGGCAGAACGGCGTAGAAGCACAAATCGGCGAGGAGACAGCATTGGTTTCACCTGAATTAAGGACGCTCGGCATCAAATCGGCACGAACCAAACCGACGCAGCAGTTCTTTGGAAAGGCATGCCGCGCATCCTCGAGGTGTATTTCAACAGCCTGCCAGATTAGCCAGTCGTTCGGAGTAGGTACTTGTGATGCCCCGATAGCACCAGTTCTCCGCGTTGATTGTGGACGGTGACTGCCGTGCTGACTTCACCGTGCTCGCCGTTGGGTTCAAGTGCGACAATTTCGAGTGCTGAGAAAAGCGTGTCGCCGGCGTGAACCTCTGCGTGAAACTTCGCCGACAATTCAGTGAATGCGACGAAAATTGCGCCAAAATTATGTGGCAAGAGTGTTGCCCCCGGCGCGGTGAAAGCCAGAACTTGAAGGCCATGGACGACCGGCGCCGAATGGCCGTAGCGCTTCGCGTAGACTTCGTCGTAGTGTATCGGATGGTTGTCGCAGGAGACCGTTTGAAACGCCGAAGCGTGAGCATCCGTCAGCGTACGGCTCGGTGCGCGGTAAATCTCGCCGACGCGCAGTTCCGAGAAAGTACGAGCCGGGACGATTTGCCAGTCGGTTGGGTCAAAGTTGAACGCCATGGATTTCTCCTCAAGTTTTGCATGAGTGCAGTTGTGGGTTCTGTACACCCGGCCGCTTAGGTATCACGTCCGACGCCGCTTTGGTGGCGTGGGAGCAAAATCGGTCACGTGCGATTCGATGTGCACAGAGGAGTGAGTGGAAACAGAGTAAGACATCTTTTCATGGGTAGTCCTTGCCCGGCTCTGAAGGCTTCTAAATTTTGCTTAACAGATGAGATATCGAGCGTAGCCAGCAGCTTGGCTTGAGCTGGCTCGTCTGACTGTTCAAGCCGTCGAGTCGATTTGATCTGAATCAAAGACATGAGCCTGTCAGATTTTTAGTGTGCCGAGGTCATGAGACGGTCATTGAGGAAGATTGGAGCGTTCACGCGCCGCTTATAACAAATATTCCAATTGCATCGGAAAATAAAACGGTGAATCTCAAACTTATATAGCATTCCAATATCGGCGCAAGATTACTTCTTAACATTCGCTTGTGCGTGTCCTATGCTGACTGAGATCGAATGGAACATGCCGTTCGTTCGATCATTTTTATTCCTTGACCGATATCGCATACTGCCGGCCTGCGCGCCGCGCGGTTCGTCGTCGATGCGATTCTTGAGCCATTCAGGAAGGAGCCGAACATGAACCGAACAACCCGGGCCGTGCTGTGGTGGCTGTGCCTTTTCATCGCGCCGCTCGTGCTGGCGACGATCGAACTGTTTCATCCTGCCGGATTCACGCATGACCCCGGGATGTTCGATTACCTGTCGAAGCCCGAATACGATCACAACCACGACGCGCTGGCGTATTTCGGCCCCGCCTGGTGGTTTGCGCTGCACATGATCCAGACGCCGTGCGTCGTGCTCGTCTGCATCGGGCTGTGGCTGCTCGTCGGCGACGATCCGGGTCCGGTCGCATGGCTCGCGCGCCTGTCGACCTTCGTTTTCCTGGTGGCCTACACGGTGCTCGACGCGGTCGGCGGCATCGGGCTCGGGCGCTTGCTGCAGATCGCATCGCAGATGACGCCCGACCAGCACACGGCCATCGCGACGCTGCTGAACAACTTCTGGGTCGACCGCTGGACGGGCGGTGTCGGGTCGTTCATCAGCCTGACCGGGTCCTGGGCCGCGTTTTTCGCGACGGCGTTCGTCGGGCTCGAACGTTGGCTGCGCCGGCGCACGCGGGCCGCCGTGGTGCTCGGCATCCTGCTCGCCGCAGCGGGATACCTGCTGCAGATCAGCCATGCGGCGATGACGGGCCCCGCCGCGTTCGCGTTGCTGACGATCACCGCGCTCGCGATGCATTTCCTCGAAAGGCGCGAAAACGCGAAAGCGCCGCAAGCCGCCGCCGCCCCGCTCGCCGCGCCGCCGGACACGCGCCAGCCCGAGCTGGGAGCGTGAGCGCAGCGGAACACGTCGCGGATTCTCAACCCTTTGTTGGCCAGGGTCGCGGCAACGCGAGGCGCGTCAGACTGTCCGCCATGGACACATGCCGTTATTGCCAGAGAATCCGTGACGAATGGGACTGCCACGGGGACGAATGCCGCCGGGCAATCGCGAAGGCGCTGCGCCGGCAGCGCGCGGGTCTGCCGATGGTGGCCGACCGCATCCGCAACGAACTCCCTTCCGGCGCCCCCACCCAGCAGGTGATCGCCGTGCTGTCGCGCCAGCGGCTGCGGGCGCGCCGCCCATCCCGATCCATTACAAAACGCACCTCGATCATTAGGGAATCACTAATTAATAGGCGACCCCGCGAGGCCGTCGGAGACGCTGATGCGGAACTGCCGGATGCCGAAGTGAAACGCCAAACGGCCGATGGCCGCACGTACGACGGCCGACTCGATCCAAGCGGAGAATTACCCCGCATCGATACCGGCAACAAGCCCGATGAGTACACGGTTTATTGGGGCGACGAAGCCATTGAAAAACAATACGAGAGTTGACTGATGCGACCCATGGAACAAGGATACCCTTACGCCATCTACCGCTTCGTTCTGGCGGTTTCGCATAGGCGTGCCGAGCATGATTAACCCACTTGATTACCTTCGGGGCCGACGCGGGAATTGGTATTCGGATCTGGCCGACTCGAAAGAAATCCTTTTCCGGGAAGTTAAATGAAACGACTGGCGGTTGCAGTTCCGGGGTTCCTATGGGGTTTGCTCATCACATGGGCGTCCCTTTACACGTTCAGCCGTATTCACTGGCCTGCTCCGCCGTCGCATTCGGCCGGCTGCAACGACATGGAACACTGCGCTCCACACGCAGTATTCATCGTCGGCCTGTTCGCTCTGACCTTGTGGCCTTCGGTCGTCTTTGCCGCACTCAATGCCTTCGCTTACCGACGTTGGTCGTCGCGCAAGTGGGTATCACGTTCATTGCAGCTACGCTATTTGTTGTTCTCTTTCATCTTGCGACCTACGCACTCCCCGCGCCAGGTCTTTTCGGCGAGTCAGCTTTCGGATTTCGGTTCTGAAAATCAGCACCCAGCCATATACGCATTGCACATCCTGGTACGCCTTCACCGCACCGCCTCGAACGCACTGATCAGCAACGCCCCCGCCGCAATCACCGCACATCCCACAGCACGGCGCGGCGTCAGCCGCTCGCCGAGATACACGCGTGCGATCAGCGCCGCGAACACCACGCTCGTTTCGCGCAGCGCCGACACGGGGCCCATCGGCGCGCGTTCCATCGCCCAGATCACGATGCCGTACGCGAGCGCCGCGAACACGCCGCCGCACGCAGCCTTCGCCGTCTCGCCGACATCCTGCGTCAGCCGCAGCGGCCCCGCGCGCAGCCGGTAGTACGCGGCCATCATCACGCCCGTCAACACGAACATCCACGCGGTATAGCCGACCGTGCCGCCGCTTTCCCGCACGCCGATCCCGTCGACCACGCTATAGGCCGCGATCGACACGCCGGTCGCGAACGCGGTCGGCAGCACCTGCGTCATCCGGTGCTTCGCGCCACGCCCGCCCTCCAGCCCGATCGCCATGATGCCCGCGCAGATCAGCACGAGCCCGCCTTGCGCGCCGGCGTTCAGGTGCTCGCCCGCGAACGCCGCCGCGCCGAGCGTGACGAGCAGCGGCGCGGTGCCGCGCGCAACCGGGTATGCGACGGTCAGGTCGCCGTGCTCGTAGGCGCGTACCAGCAGCAACGTATAGACCACATGGATCACGGCCGATGCGACGACACAGAGCCAGCTCATGGGCGTGATCGGCGCGGCGGCAGGCAGGAACAGCAGCGCGAACAGCCCGATCGCGATCTGCAGCACCGTGGCCGACCGCAGCCGGTCGCCGCTGCTGCGGACGAGCGCATTCCATGACGCATGCAGGAACGCCGCACACAGGACAGCAAACAGAACGGGGATCGGCATGCTGAATTCTCGGTAACGGTCGGCAACATGAAATCGTCGCCGCAGGGCGTTCATCGTATGAATACGTCACACGATTGTCAAAAACGCGGTAACCACGGCATTACGCGCGAACCGGCCGACGGCACCCTCTCGCCCGCCTCGCACGGCATTCACGGCAACGGCCCCGCGCGCCGCGAAATGTGTCGTCGAGGTTGCGCGCGGTCCGCCCCTTTCCGTTCTCTTTCGCACCGCGTTGCGCCGTAATGGAATCGATACCGCAGCGCAACCGTCGCGAAACCGCTCCGTCCCCATATCTTCATACGCGACTGTTCCAATGCGCGTGCTCTCTCGCGAGCTCCGCGCCGAACCGATATGGCGACGGGGCCGCTCTCCACCATCGAAGGCCTTACCTGGAGTTTCCCGATGTTCCGTCAAGCCTTGCTCGTCACCGCCTGCGCAGCCGCAGCGCTTGCGCTGTTCGCCTGCGGCGGCAGCGACGATCCGACGTCGACGCCCGCGGTGTCGTCGCAGGATGCGCTGCAGACCGCCACGCCGATCAAGCACGTCGTCGTGATCTACGGCGAAAACATCTCGTTCGACCACTACTTCGGCACCTACCCGAACGCGACGAACCCGTCGGGCGAACCGGCGTTCACCGCGAAGCCCGGCACGCCGACGCCGAACGGCCTGACGGGCACGCTGCTGACCGCGAACCCGAACTTCACGAACACGGCCAACGGCACCGGCGCGGCGAACCCGTTCCGCCTCGACCGCACGCAGGCCGCGACCGCCGACCAGAACCACGCGTACACGGCCGAACAGCTGGCCGAGGACAACGGCCTCGCCGACCTGTTCCCGAAATACACCGGCAAGGGCTCGTCCGGCGGCGCCGGCGCGTTCGGCACGAAGGGCCAGGTGATGGGCTACTTCGACGGCAACACCGTGACCGCGCTGTGGAACTACGCGCAGCGCTTCGCGATGAGCGACAACGCATACACGACGGTCTACGGCCCGTCGACGCCCGGCGCGCTGAACGTCGTGTCGGGGCAGACCAACGGGATGCAGATCGTGAAGACGTCGAAGCAGCCTTCGACGCTCGCAGCCACCTCTTACTACATCAACGACGGCCAGGGCGGCTTCACGATGATCAACGACGTCGACCCCGGCTTCGACGTGTGCTCGAGCACGACCGACCAGGCGATGATGACCGGCAAGAACATCGGCGACCTGCTGAACGGCGCGAAGATCACGTGGGGCGGCTTCATGGGCGGCTTCAACCTGTCGACGACCAACGGCAACGGCACGACGGGCTGCAGCCGCAGCACGGTCGCCACCGCCGTGAACGCCGCGACGGCCGACTACATCCCGCACCACAACTGGTTCCAGTACTACGCGTCGACGTCGAACCCGCAGCACACGCGCCCGAGCTCGATCGCGGCGATCGGTTCGAGCGTCCAGACCGATGGCAAGACGGCGGAACCCGCGAACCACCAGTACGACAGCGACGACTTCTTCGCGGCCGTGAAAGCCGGCAACTTCCCGTCGGTCAGCTTCCTGAAGGCGCCGGCCGCGCAGGATGCGCACGCGGGCTACTCGGATCCGCTCGACGAGCAGGCGTTCGTGACGAAGGTCGTCAACTTCCTGCAGCAGCAGCCGGACTGGCAGAACACGGCCGTGATCGTCACCTATGACGACTCGGACGGCTGGTACGACCACGCGTACACGGCGCCGACCCGTTCGTCGTCCGACGCCGTCGACCAGGTCAACGGCAACGGCAAGTGCGGCACGGGCGGCACCACCGGCGTGAACGGCGGCACCGTGAACGGCCGCTGCGGCCCGGGCGTGCGCATTCCGCTGATCGTGATCTCGCCGTACGCGAAGCAGAACTACGTCGACCACACGATGATCGACCAGGCATCGGTCGTGCGCTTCATCGAGGACAACTGGCTCGGCGGCCAGCGCATCGGCGGCGGCTCGTTCGATGCGACGGCGGGCGACCTGCGCGGGCTGTTCGACTTCACGTCGAAGCCGAACACGACGCCGCTGTACCTCGACCCGACGCTCGGCACGGCATTGAGCGCGGCACCGTCGATCTGATCGGCTTCCGTTGACCGCAGGCCGGCGCATCACGCGCCGGCCGTTTCCATTTAACGCGCCGCTTCGTGCGGCGCCCGATTTCCGACCGACAGCATGACAGCTCGCCCCGCGTTCCCGTCTCCCGACGCCTCCGGCCCCCCCGCGCCGCGTTCCCCCTCCCGCCTGCTGCGCCGCGCGGCGTTCGTGCTCGGCGCGGCCGTGCTCGGCTATGGCGCGTTCGCGGTCGCGTTCCCCGCGAGGGTGCCCGCGGCGATCGGCACCGTCGTCGCCGACTGGACGGGCGCGAATCCGCATCCGGTCGTGCTGCAGCGGCCCGCCGCGCAGCCGCTGTCGGCGGTCGCGCAGCTCGGGCGGGCGCTGTTCGTCGATCCGTCGCTGTCCGCGTCGGGCAAGCAGTCGTGCGCGTCGTGCCACAGCCCCGATCATGCGTACGGCCCGCCGAACGCGCTCGACGTGCAGCCGGGCGGCCTCGCGATGACGCAGCACGGATATCGCCCGCCGCCGTCGCTGATGTATCTGTACCGCCAGCCGAACTTCAGCATCGGCCCCGATGCCGGTGAAAACGACGCCGCGCCGAGTGTCGCGCAGCAGGCCGCGGCGGCGGCCGGCGTCGTCAAGGCGCAGAAGGTGGCCGGCACGTCAGCCGCGCCGCAGCTCGTGCCGCAGGGCGGGATGTTCTGGGACGGCCGCGCCGATACGCTGCAGCAGCAGGCGTTCGGCCCGCTGCTGAATCCCGTCGAGATGGCGAATGCGAGCATCGACGACGTCGCGCACAAGCTCGCGCAGTCGTCGCACCGCGCGCAGTTCGAGCAGCTGTTCGGGGTGCGTGTGTTCGACAGCCCGCAGCTCGCGGTGTCGGAGGCGATGTTCGCGATCGCGCGGTATCAGGTCGAGGATCCGTCGTTCCATCCGTACAACAGCAAGTACGACCGCTGGCTCGAAGGCCGCGCGCGCCTGTCGCAGGCCGAGCTGCGCGGGCTGCGCCTGTTCAACGATCCGGACAAGGCGAATTGCGCGGGCTGCCACTTGTCGAAGCCCGGCAAGGACGGGCTGCCGCCGATGTTTACCGACTATCAGTACGAGGCGCTCGGCGCGCCGCGCAACCAGCAGCTTGCGCAGAACCGCAACGCGGCGTTCTACGATCTCGGCGTGTGCGGGCCGTTCCGCGACGACCTGAAGGACCAGACGCAGTATTGCGGGATGTTCCTCACGCCGACGCTGCGCAACTCGGCGACGCGCCATGTGTTCTTCCACAACGGCGTGTTCCACACGCTCGACCAGGTGATGGCGTTCTACAACGAGCGCAGCATCTCGCCGCAGAAGTTCTATTCGCGCGGCGCGGACGGCAAGGTCGACGAGTACGACGATATTCCGCCGAAGTATCGCGCGAACGTCGACGTGACCGATGCGCCGTTCGATCGCAAGCCGGGCGACAAACCCGCGATGACGGCGCAGGATATCAAGGATATCGAAGCGTTTCTCGGAACGCTGAACGATGAGCCGGTGAAACATTGAGCGCCGCTTGACCGCCGCGCTGCGTCAGCGGCGCGCGCGGATGCAAAGGAAGGCCGGCGCCAGCGACAGCTCCGCATGGAGCCGTTCGGACGCTGCCTTCATCTCCGGCTGCGGCTTCGGTTCGACGAACCGGTCGAGCCGCCAGCCGCTGTCGGCTACCGCGTTCAGAATGTCGGCGAGCGGCCGCCGCCAGGCTTCGACATACGGCTTCGGTTCGCCGAAGCCCGACCAGTGAAAGCCGAACCGGGACGTGTCGAAATACGTGCCCTCGCCGCGCGTGCGTTCGTCCATCCAGTCGCGCATCGGATGCGCCATCGAGAACACGAGCGTGGCACCCGGCCGCGCGACGCGCCGGAATTCGCGCAGCGGCGCTTCGAGGTCGCGCACGTAATCGAACGCCAGCGAACACAGCACCTTGTCGAAACGGCCATCGGGCAGCCAGTCAAGCGGCACCGACAGATCGCCTTCCGTCACCTCGACCGCAAGACCCGCGCAACGCGTGCGGGCAAGCGCAACCATCTCCGGCGTCACGTCGAATGCGTGCACGGTCGCGCCGTGGCGCGCGAGGTGCTCGCTGCAGATGCCGGGCCCGCAGCCGGCGTCGAGCACCGTCAGGCCGTCGACGTCGCCGAGCAGCGCCATCGTCGCCGGACGCTCGTAGAGCGCGTTGTGCGCCTTGGTCGGCGCGATGTCCGCATAGCGTTGCGCGAAGCTCGCGTACGCGCGGCGGCCGGGCGGTTCATTCGGATCGGTCATGCGGCATCCGTCGGCGGAAACTGGGAGTGTCGATTCTGCCCGATCGGACGACCGATGGCGACCCGCGCCCGCGCCCCGTCAGGAAAGGCTGTCGAGCAGCCGATACCAGGCCACCCCGGCGGCGATGTAGAAGCGCTGCAGCCCGTGAAACGGAATCGGCCGGATCGGCGTGGCGCGGAACGGCAGCGGCAGTTGCGCATCGCCCGACAGGTGCGCGGCCAGATGCTTGCCGAGCGTCGTCGCCATCGCGATGCCGCGGCCGTTGTAGCCGAGCGCGATCGTCACGCCCGGCGCGGGCTCGTGCACGTGCGGCATGAAATCCGCGGTGATCGCGACGCGCCCCGCCCAGCGGTATTCGAACCGGACACCCTTCAGTTGCGGATACAGCAGCGTCGTCGCGCGCTCGAGATGGCGCCAGTCGCTCGTCGCGCGCGGCTCCGCGAACGGGCCGCGGCCGCCCATCAGCAGGCGGCCGGCCGAGTCGCGGCGGAAATACAGCAGCAGGCGCCGCGCATCCGATGCGACCTCGCCGCCGGCGAGAATGTCGCGACCGAGATCCGGTGCGAGCGGCTGCGTTGCGACGATGAAACTGTTCGCGGCGATCACCGACTGGCGCAAGCCGGGCCACAGCCCGTCCGTGTAGCCGTTGGTCGCGATCACGACACGATCCGCCGACAGCGTCGCGCCGCCGGCCGTCGCGATCCGCCAGCGGCCGTCGGCACGCGTCAGCCCGACGGCGCGCGTCAGCCCGTGCACGACCGCCCCGCTCGCCTGCGCGGCGCGCACGAGGCCGCGCGTGTAGCTGAGCGGCTGCACGC